>JAUMAI010000101.1:0-4832 GCA_032116775.1 Pirellula sp.
GGTTTCTTAAACCGTTGTTGCTTCCCATCCTCTGCGATGTGATCTGGGGCCACGTCTTCAGCGGGTGTCGGAGCGTTGGCGATTTGTTCGATCGCCGCCATGGTGCGATCCGCTAAATCAGGGGGAGGATTTGCCGGTTCTTCAAAGAGTTGATCTAGCGGTTTGAGGGCAGCTTGGATTTCGTTCAAACGTTGCCGCAAAATTGGATTGTTTTGCAATGCAGCCGCGATCCTGGCATGCTCGGCAGGCTCAAGGGCCCCGAGCGCAAAACCAATTAGATCCTCATCCGAAACTGACATGGGTAAAACCAACAAATACTTGGGCAAAACGACGGAGCTGGCGTTGATCCGAAACAAGTTCTTTTGGTTTAACGAAGCTCGTCAGCGAACAGTTCGCAAACATTTTCGATTTGCGATTGAAATAATTCAATCGCGAATCGAAGGGATGATGAATTACTTTTTGTTTCGGCGTTGCCAAACTTCTTGTAATTTACGAATTGCCATGTGAAGTCGACTTCGGACAGTTCCAATCGGAATATCGAGGGCTTCAGCCGCTTCGCTGTACTTCATACCCTGGAAATAGACTAATTGAATCACCTGTTTGGAGGTGTCGTTTAGCTCGTCTAACGCTTCACGAACTTCCTGGCGCGTTTCGCTGCGAGCACTATCACCTTGGACATCCGCACTTTGATCCACGAGTTGTTCTAGCATATTTGCGGAGCGGCCGCTGGAATTAGCTGCTTTACCGTTGCCGGAGAAGTCGGAATCTAAGCTGCGCAGGCGAGATCTCTTCTGGGCTCGCTGAGCATCGATAGCTTTATTGGTCGCTATGGTGTAAAGCCAAGGGCGAAAAGCCCTGCCAGCTTCGAATTGATCAGCCTTGCGAAAGACTGCCACGAAAGCTGCTTGGAAAGCATCTTCCGCGAGTTGCTGATCTCCCAAATAGCGTTTCAGGTACCCGAACACTTCGCGTTCGTACCTCTTAACCAGCAATCCGAAAAGTTCTCGGTCGCCTGTACTTCGAAAGCGAGCCAAAAGCTCTTCGTCACTCCATGTATTCTCAGCTGGTATTGCGATTTTGGGTGACCCGGCACTTTCGGAAGACATGTTTGCTGGAACGCCCTCGTGGATTTCTGTCAGCATGGCATTTCCCTGTCCAAAAATTTGCTGTCCAAAATTTCACTGCAACAATGTTGCAGCGCGTTTGTCGCATTTTGCGACAACCATTCCATCTTTTTGACACGTCGCCTACCGAATCAGCCCTATTGTAGGCCGTATAACAAGCCACGGTCAAAACAATTTATTGTCAAAGGCACGACCGATTTCGTTCGATCCTTTGACATCTGCCTCTTCTACCCGTTAGATTCCTTAGCGGTTTTCCGCAAATTCACTTCCAGGCGTCAGTTTGGCAGTGCGATGAATGCGGTCATAATATGCAATTCTGGTGCCAATCTGGATGTGACCATGGAAAAGAAATATAAATGGGCGACCAGCGGCGACGTAAATGCTTTCTTCGGCTTGGTTTTGGACAATTTGGCGGGGTTGATCCTCATCGTCAGTCTGCTAAGCGGGATTTTTCAATTTCCGGTAGAATTTGCACTGAGACACTTGGTGCCAGGCACCGCGATTGGTGTTTTGGTGGGCGATTTTCTTTATTTTTTGCTAGCGTTTTATTTGGCGGGTAAGAGCGGTCGGCAAGTGACTGCGATGCCCTTGGGCTTAGATACCCCCAGCACGTTCGGCACCGCTCTATTCGTTCTTGGACCAGCCTATGTGCAAGCAAAGGCCAAGAATGGTCTGGGGGACCTGGAAGCGGCCACTTACGCCTGGGAGATAGGTATTTGCGCATTGTTCATCAGCGGACTTTTTAAAGTTCTGTGCGCTTTCGGTTCCACTTGGATTCATAAACTTTTTCCCCGCGCTGGCTTGCTTGGGTCGCTAGCAGCGATCGCTCTGGTACTGATAAGTTTCCTGCCGTTGTTGGATGTCATGCATGTGCCAGTCGTTGGCATGGCTTCCATGGCAATCATTCTTATTACGCTCAATGGTCGAGTCCCTCTCCCTTTTAAATTGCCGGGTACCGTCGGCGCGATATTAGTGGGTGGAACTATTTACTACTTGATGCGTTCTCTGGGGATGCTCGAGGCAGAAAAGATATCGTTCGAAGCGTCGACTGCTTTATGGCCTACGGAATGGCAAGCGGCCTTGAGTTTTCAGTGGTTACAAAGAATGGGTGACACAATTCCCTATTTGCCAATTGTCATCCCCTTCGCGTTGGGAACAGTTGTCGGAGGCATCGACTGTGCCGAGAGCGCTGCCGCTGCTGGTGATAAGTACAACACCTCTACCATCATCGGGATCGAGGCTATCGCGACTTTGGCAGCAGCGATTTGTGGTGGAGTCGTACAGACGACACCTTATATTGGACATCCAGCTTATAAGGCGATGGGTGGAAGAGCTGCGTATACTCTGGCTACCGCACTATTCATCGGAGCAGCCGGTGGACTTGGTTTCTTTGGATATGTTTATGAATGGATTCCACGTCCGGCAGTTTATCCAATCCTGCTTTTCATCGGCTTAGAGATAACCGGCCAAAGTTTTATCGCTACACCGAAGCGGCATTACCCTGCGGTGGCTTTCGCTTGCGTTCCCGCCTTGGCCTTATTGTCCATACATTTCACTGGGCAAATTTGGGGCGATCCCGCATCGATCGCCGCAAATCTTTCACCGGCGACTCTGCAAGGCGAAACTCTCAAATCTAACTTGGCCACGGCAATGCTTCTCTCCAACGGATTTTTAGTCGTGAGTTTATTATGGGCATCCTGCTTAGCCTTATCGATCGATCGGAATTTGAAGGGTGCCGCTGTTTGTTTGATCGTTGCCGCTGGCTTGACTCTCTTCGGGGTGATTCATTCTCCTTACACAGATGCACGTTTATTTCTGCCAGGATTCGGGGGCAAGATATGGTTTGGGCCTGAGAGCTTGTGGCTGACAGATGCTAAAATGTTGGCTCAGACAACGAACCTGACTTTAGCGTACGTCGTCACAGCTTTGATCCTATGGGCTTGGCACTTGTACTTGGTCTCTACGGAGCAAACTTCGCTGCCTGAAGAATTTCGCGATGCGGGGGATGGTGTGTAGTATGAGCAAGTTGACAAGAGTGCTCGAGACTGAGTACATGGATACTGCTGACGAAGCTGCCGAATATGATGCGATGGATCATGAAGCCGTCAATCGTCAATTTGTGATCGATTTTTTGTTAACTTCGCGACCGGGGAATGACATTCTCGACCTGGGTACCGGTACCGCTTTGATACCAATCGAACTATGCAAACATGCCGCAGATGTTAGGGTCATGGCAAGTGATGCGGCTGTAAGTATGCTCGAACTCGCAAAATATCATGTTGAAGCTGAGGGTATGCGGAATCGTATTCAACTGCATCATGGCGATGCTAAGCGACTTGGCTTTGCGGATGACATGTTTGACGCAGTGATTTCCAATAGTCTCATTCATCATATACCCGAACCGAAAATGGTAGTGGCGGAATTGATTCGTGTTGTCAAACCGCAGGGTAGGATTTTTGTCCGGGATTTGGCGAGACCCGCTGATCAGGACGAGATTGAACGCCTAGTTAAAACATACACAAGCGGAGCGACAGAAGTCGCTCAACAGTTATTTCGGCAATCGTTGCAAGCGGCGCTTTCGCTCGATGAAGTACGCGAATTGGTGTCCACTTGGGGATTCTCACCAGCAGATGTTCAGCTAACAAGTGACCGTCATTGGACTTGGTCGACACTCAAAATGTAAATTCAACTGCGTAGGGAAGCGTAAGCTATGGATCAGTATCTGTCGTTGATGCAAAAAGTTCTTAATGAAGGTTGCGATAAGTCGGATCGGACCGGCACCGGTACGCGAAGTATTTTCGGCGCTCAGCTACGTTTTGATTTGGCTGAGGGATTTCCGCTCATTACGACCAAAAAACTCCATTTGCGCAGCATTGTGCATGAGTTGCTGTGGTTTCTACGTGGGGAAACGAACACTGCCTATTTGAAAGAAAACCGTGTTTCAATTTGGGACGAGTGGGCTGACGAAAATGGAAATCTAGGGCCTGTTTATGGTAAGCAATGGCGAGCCTGGGGTTGCGCCGATGGTCGCGTCGTCGATCAGATTATTCAGGTGCAGCAGCAGATTCGAACCAATCCTGACTCGCGCCGACTTATCGTTAGCGCCTGGAACGTCGGCGAAATTGATCAAATGGCACTCCCACCTTGTCATTTGCTGTTTCAGTTTTATGTAGCCAAGGGACGCCTGAGTTGCCAAATGTATCAACGTAGCGCCGATCTTTTTCTTGGTGTGCCGTTTAATATCGCATCCTATTCGCTGCTTACCATGATGATGGCGAAAGTGACTGGCCTAGAGCCAGGGGACTTTGTGCATACCTTTGGAGATGTGCATCTCTATACAAACCATTTCGAACAAGCCAACTTGCAATTGTCTCGCGAACCGCGCCCCTTGCCGCAGCTTCTGATTAACCGTACCCCAGATAGCATACTAGATTATCGCTTCGAAGATTTTGAACTTCGCGACTACAATCCTCATCCGCATATCCCTGCTCCTGTAGCAGTCTAGTTCATCAAACTGGGATAGCAGCTTCTTCTAAACAGCCGTTATTTCGGAAGGGTCGCTATTCCTTACTTAGGCGATGGAACTAAGTGTCGATATGGGCAGGCTATCGATCGCGGTTGCCAATGATGCTTGAATTGATGGATACATGCTTCGGTAAAGTCGACTCACGTTTCTCAGCATGCTTTCGATATAGGTGAATAACTCAT
>JAUMAI010000102.1:0-18136 GCA_032116775.1 Pirellula sp.
TATGGTCTTGGCCGCGACTGTTGCCTGTAATTCAGTCACGATCTTGCCAACTCGTGGCTCGCGACACAGTGGCGAAAGATGGAAGCGCACGGGGGAACGCGAACTTACCTCAAGAATGCCTAATCGGATTGAGTGGTGCGGCAAAAAGCAGAAGTCTTTCGTCAGCGCAGTGTACATGCAACTCTAGGAAGTGACTCCGAGTCGGCAACCCAAGTCACCGGTTCTAACGATTTTATGGATAACCCACAGCAACTCATTCCTCGGGGTGGAATTCGTTAGCTTGTCCATGGATTTTAGTTAAGAATCGAATCGTAGAAACTAAAGACCGAATGGCGAAACGTAAGGTAAGTTCCAATGGTTTGATGGGATTAAACGTCATCTTTTACTGGATCGAAAGGATAGGCTGAGTCGGTAGCTTTTGGCTGAGCGTTGTGACAGCAACCGCAGCATGTTGATTTGGGCTATTGTCGGAGTGATTCACTGATCTTGGCCAACAAGCAGTGGTATGTTTTCGAGTCAACTGCGATAAGCTACCAACGTGAAGGAGAAGGATTCGGCCTGCTATGCTCATGCGTCATCCCCACCCCCAGCTTCAGTTTTCGTACCAGCTACCCTACGGTGCGGTCGTCAATGAAAGGGGCGTACAATTTGTTGTCTTTAGTCGCTCGGCAACGGCAATGCGGTTACTACTATATGACCGCGTTGAAGACCGAGAGCCATCCGAGGTAATCGAGTTCAATCGAGAAACCGACAGATGGGGAGACATCTGGAGTTTGTTTGTACCTGGTATCAGCCCTGGTCAACTTTATCACTTTCAGGCCAACGGTCCGTTTGACCCAGAAACGGGACAGTGGTTTGATGGCAACGCGCGATTGATCGATCCGTTTGCAAAGGCGCTCGCTGGATGTTTCCAGAAGAGTACCGACGGTGTTATTAGACCGCCAAAGTGCGTTGTAGTCGACGACTACTTCGATTGGGAAGGGGACCGGCATCTCCGCCGACCACTTTCCGAAACGATCATTTATGAAATGCATGTTCGCGGTTTCACCAAGAGCAAGACAGCGAAGATCAAAAATCCTGGAAGCTATTTGGGTGTGATTGAAAAGATTCCATATTTGAAGAGCTTGGGCATCACGGCAGTTGAGCTGATGCCTGTGCATGAATTCCCGATCTTCGATATTCATGGAAACAAACCTGAACGGCCTAATTATTGGGGTTATGATCCAATGGCATTTTTCGCGCCTCATCGCGGATATGCGGTTGGTAGTGAACCTGGGGCGCAAGTGAATGAATTTAAGCAAATGGTGAAGGCACTTCACCAAGCAGGCATCGAAGTTATCTTGGATGTCGTCTTCAATCACACTTGCGAAGGCAACGAGCATGGACCGGTGCTCTCATTCAAGGGTTTGGAAAACCAGGTCTATTACATCCTCAACAGCGGTGGTAGTCACTACAGTAACTACAGCGGTTGCGGTAACACGTTCAACGGTAATCATCCGATTGGCCGCGAACTGATATTCCACTGTTTGCGACACTGGGTTCATAACTACCATGTCGACGGCTTCCGTTTCGACTTAGCATCTATCTTGAGTCGCGACCGACATGGGAACTTGATGCCGAATCCTCCTTTGGTCGAAATGATCGCTGAAGATCCGATGCTAGCCGATACCAAGATTATCGCTGAGGCATGGGATGCTGCTGGAGCTTATCAGGTAGGCTCTTTCGGCGACCTGAGATGGGCCGAGTGGAATGGTCGTTATCGCGATGACATCCGACGTTATTGGCGCGGCGACTACGGTTTAACGGGCGCTATGGCTACGCGACTCGCTGGCTCTTCGGATTTGTACGAACACGCGGGTCGCGCACCTTTCTGCAGTATTAATTTTATTACTTCTCATGATGGTTTCACCCTCAATGACTTAGTCAGTTTTAAAGACAAGCACAACGAGGCTAATGGTGAAGGCAACCGAGATGGTGATAATCACAACTGCAGCGATAACTACGGGGTCGAAGGGCCTTCACGTAAAAAGACGATCGAGCAGTTGCGTTTACGTCAAATCAAAAACATGCTGTCGACTTTGCTGTTGAGTCAAGGTGTGCCGATGTTGGTGATGGGCGATGAATGCCGACGGACACAGCGCGGTAACAACAATGCCTACTGCCAAGATAATGAGATCTCTTGGTTCAATTGGGGCTTGGTGAAACGGAATGAAGGTCTATTCAATTTTGTGAAGGGTGCGATTCAGATTCGTCGGCAACAACCGACCTTACGCAGAACTCGCTTCCTAGCAGGTAACCCTCGCGACCATCGCGGTGTACCAGACGTCGCATGGTTCAATACTCATGGACATCCATTGAATTGGGATCATACAGATGGTTCATTTGTGGTATGGCTAACGGCACCTCCATTGCAAGATGATCCCAAGGGTGAGGGACGAGATTTCCTCATCATGTTGAACGGCTCGCATGAGTCAAAAACCTTTTCTATTCCTGAGCATCTGCGAGGGGAAAAATTACACTTGGCGATCGATACCAGTGCAGATTCGCCGAATGATATTTTCCCAAATTTGGATGGGCCGACATTAATTTCTCGCAATGTTGATCTGGTTTATAAAAGCTTAAAGGTATTTGTATCAGCTAAAGCGTAATCCCTAGCGGTGCTTGCAACGTTTTAGTGATCATCAAACCGATGGTTAGCAGTTCGCTGCTGGCCATCGGTTTTTTCTTTGGCAGCGGGATGAGCCGGACTGAATTTTTGGTTTTTAGCGACAAATCAGCTTACCTTTTATTCGCCTTCAAACCCCACCCGTAGCTAGACTGAAAGGGAAGGGTAGGGAAGTTAATCTTTTGGGAAAGCTTCCTTCCCGTAGATCTCAGTCAAAATGGAAAGCGGGTGGGCAATGAACAGCTTCCTTTGTTGGTCTTGGTGTGGGGTTGTTTGGGGACTCCTCATCGGTTCGGCTGCATGCGCTCAAGAGCCAAACTTAAGGGATGATCCAACGGAGGTTCAGGCGGAACAATTTCCGAGTGAGCGGAAGATTCCCGAGATTCTCAATCAGTGGCGTGATTGGGTCCTTTGGGAAAATGATCCCATCGGTATTCCCAAACAATTCAATGATGCCCAAGCTCCAATTGCAGTCTGGCCTAGTGCGCTTGAAATATCGGTAAGCGGCACCAATGCCACTTGGAAGATGAATGTTGAAGTGTTTCGCAAAGCATGGGTCGCTCTACCCGGCGATGAGGAATCTTGGCCTACCAATGTTCGTGGTGATTCCCCAATGCCCAGCAACGGAAGTGAGGGAAAAACAACTTTAGTCGATATGCCGTTGGTCGTTTTGCCAAGACAAGGTGTACCTGCCGTACGGCTCGAGTCGGGGCGATACAGCTTATCGGGCGAATTTCGTTGGGCGGAGACTCCTCAGAAGATTTTCTTACCACGTACGATCGGTATTGTCCGTCTCGTTTTGGACGGCACTGAAGTATCTTTGCCGAATTGGGATTCGAGTGGCTATCTTTGGCTGAGTCGTCCAGAGACCGAGGAGGCTGAGCAGAATCGAATGTCAATCAAGGTTTACCGTTACTTGGAAGATGGATTTTATCGCAGGTTGAAAGTGCAATCCCGGTTGCCATCGATGAGCAGGGTAAGGCCAAGGCCCAAGTTAGACCAGGAAATTGGACAATTTCCTTCGATGCTTTTCGTACCGCGCCGCTAACGGATTTCAAGTATGCCGATGGCGCTGTTCCCTGCTTAGAAACCGAATTGATCGGATTGAAAACGAGTCCTACCTTTCGATTGTTGGAGTTTGGTGGTCTTCCCACAGTCGATGTACAGCAAACGACATATCCGGAAGATTGGCGAGCCTTACCCGTGTTTCAGTGGACTGTTGGCCAAACATTTAGTCTTGTCGAAAAGATACGTGGTATGGGTACGCAGAAACCGCAAGGGTTATCGGTGCGTCGACATTTCTGGCTTGATGATGACGGAGTTGGAATCACCTACGAGGATAATATTACCGGTACATTGCAACAGAATTGGCGACTCGATTCGGCCGAGGGACACACGTTAGGCGCGGTGCGAATCAACGGTGAACGACAGTTGATCACAGCGAATCCCGCTTCAGGAGAAAGTGGCGTTGAGGTCCGCCGTAGAAATCCACAACTCAATGCGCTGGGGCGTATCGATCGCACTCAAGCGATTCCTGTCACAGGTTGGAAGGCTGATGTCGACTCATTGCAGGTCGAGTTCTCATTGCCACCGGGCTGGAGAGTTTGGGCAGTACTTGGAGCTGATCGTGTGGAGGGTGACTGGTTAACCGCCTGGACATTAATGGATCTATTCCTGCTCCTCATTTTCGCTCTATCAGTCTATCGCTTGTGCGGGATTCCTGCCGGTTTGTTAGCCCTACTGGCACTTGGGTTGGCTTATCATGAGCCTGATTCGCCGCGTTGGACTTGGTTATGTTTGCTCATTCCACTTGCCCTATTAAAAGTGATCCAGACAGGAACCGCTAGAAATCTCATTCATTTGTGGCGAGGGGTCGCGGTAGCCATCTTGCTTATTAATCTCGTACCGTTTGTGGCCCGACAAATACAGTTCGTGATTTATCCTCAACTCGAAGCCCCTGACAGCCATTATGGAGATCGTTCCACTTGGTTCTGGGGACAGCCACGCTGGCAAGCAGAGTACGATCTCGACAACCGATATGCTGGCGATAGTGCGGTTGATAGTATGCGCTCTGAACCATTTGATTTACCGAGTTCTAATGCAGCACCGGCCAAAGCTATGCAGCAGATGGCAGTTCAGCAACAAGAGAATCTTATGTTCGATCCTTCGGCTCGGACACAGACAGGGCCTGCTTTACCGAAATGGAGTGGCAATATGATTCGCTGTCGCTGGGATGGGCCGGTTGCAAGCGACCAAACACTGCGACCGATATACCTCCCCCGCACAGTTCATCGAATCATCGCGATAATTCGTTGCGTCTCTTTAATGGCATTGCTTGGATTGTTACTCAACGCACATCGTCTTGTCTCGAAAGGGAGAGATAAGAAAGCCATTCCTGCGACTGTCGTCGCAGGCACTTTTTTGATTTTAAGTGGTTTAGGAATGGGTTCCTTGCAGGCTCAAATACCAGATCAGAAGGTTCTAGATGAACTTAGGGAACGACTACTGACTCCGAGTGAATCTTTTCCGCAAGCGGCTGATATTCATTCCTTAGAATTGAACGTTGACAAGAATCTGCTGCAAATGCGGATGGAAATCCATGCCTCCGAAGCGGTGGCTGTACCGGTGCCGGGTAAGTTTCCTGCCTGGTCACCGAGAACAATTCGATGGGAATCGGGTGATCTTACTGGCTCGAGTACTCCTGATAGTAACGCCACTGCAACTCGAACTGAGGATGGCACCTTATGGATCTTAGCACCCGAAGGAGTACATCGAGTCTTTATCGAGGGAGTGATCGCAGAGAGCAATGAATGGGTATTAGGGTTCAATCTAACGCCTCGAAGCGTTAAGGTTACTGCCCCGGACTGGCAAGTCGTTGGCTTACAGGACAATCGGGTACCTGGCAATCAGCTTTTCTTCTCAAGGCTCGATCGTGGCAGTGAGCAAGAGGCAAAATACGATCAAAGGAATTTTAGACCACTGGTCTTAGTAGAACGCAGAATCGAATTGGGGCTGTTGTGGAAAGTTAGTACCAAGGTAATTCGCCTTTCTAGCCCAGGAAAAGCGATTTCGGTCCAAGTGCCCCTGCTCGTCGACGAACGCGTGGTTAGCTCAACCCAGGATCGAACTGATCGAATGATGGAGGTCAACCTTGAGCCTGAGCAAACGAGCTATTCATGGGAAAGCGAAATGCCTTATGGAAATGTATTGAATCTCCAAGCGACTAATACGGATCAGTTCGTGGAGCGGTGGGTACTGTTAGGCTCACCCGTATGGAATGTTTCCTTCGAGGGTATCCAGCCTGTCTACGAGGTTGAGCAGAGTGAGTTATCGCCTGTATGGCAGGTTTGGCCGGGTGAGAAAGTCACGATTAATGTCAAAAGACCCGTCGCAATAGAAGGTGAGACCCTTACGGTACAAAAAGTTGCAAGAACAGTTTCACTGGGTTCAAGACAAAAAACGACTCAATTGAATATGGACGTTGAAGCAAGCTTGGGAGGCGAATTCAAGATCCAAGTAAATCCAGAGTCAGAAGTGACAGCTTTGGAAATCAATGGTCGCGCACAACCTGTTAGGGTTAGCTCTGGTGTCGTAACTTTAACACTTGAGCCCGGCTTACAGAACATCGAACTCGCCGTAGAAAACAACGAACCACTGGGGTACCGTGCTGGAGTTGGCGAGATGGCATTGCCCATGGAAGCAGCCAACGTTGATACAGAGTTAGTTGTGCCGACCAATCGTTGGGTTCTTTGGGTTCACGGCCCCCTGCGAGGTCCTGCGGTTCGCTTGTGGATATTTATTGCTTCCGCCTTGTTGCTAGCCATAGTCCTTGGACTGCAAAAGGATTCTCCATTGCCGACCTATGAATGGCTGCTGTTAGCACTTGGGCTGACTCAATTGCATGCCATGTATGGCCTGATTGTTGTAGGCTGGCTCTTTGCTCTTGCGTACCGCGGCAGGAAAGACCCGAATACGATGAAGGCTTGGAAATTCAATTTCCTACAAATCGGTTTGGTGCTACTCACATTTATTGCGTTGAGCGTGTTGGTAGTAGCGGTTGGAAAAGGATTATTAGGGCAACCGGAAATGTTCATTATGGGGAATGGTTCGGATAACAATCAATTGAGATGGTTTGAACCGCATTCGCCCAATCAACTTTCTCAGCCGTGGATCATTTCAGTTTCGATTTGGTACTACCGTTTGTTCATGTTGCTTTGGGCATTGTGGTTGGCCTCTGCTCTGCTGCGATGGTTGATACGAGGTTGGGAATCTTTCAGTAACGGTGGACGAATTAGATTTGGAAAGGTCGTGACAATCAAATCTTAGGCTAAACGTCGAGGATTCACTTTTACTTTTCTATGCAAACTAATCGCACAGCCAACGCATCCAAAATTCGATCCCATGTCGTCCTGTTTTGTCGAGCCAGCGTAGAAATAGAAAACAGACTCCCAGGAAGATAAATGCCAATGTGATGGCCAAGTATAGTTCCATAGCCTTGCCCCAGTAATACGTTGGCTCTTGTCCTTCCCATAACGCATAGACCCACATCGGCCAGATGTGGGCTAAGTGGTGCAGAATGTAAATGGTGAGTGAATGACGACTCAGTGTACCGCAGGCACTCAGCCATTTATTCTCTGCGCTATTCTGTACCTTGTGGTCAACGAAGGTATGCAAAGTGGCGAGCGAAAGAAGTGTCATCCCAATGGTGCCTGAAAGATAAGACAAGGATGGTGGAAACATCGTCCAGGCAATGGTTGGATTCACTACGAATTGAGCCGGCAGAGAGGAATGGAAATACTGCAGCAGCAAACTTATCAAAACCAGACTCGTTCCGATGAAAGCGATATTTCGCACTTCTACGATTCGCAGTTGGGTATTGCTCAGCATGTAATTTCCACAGGTGAAGCCTATCAGGGGCAAAGCGAGCCAGGGGAAAAGTGGAAAGTAGCCAGTGAAGAAATATCCGATGAAGATGTCGGTCAACGTGAAGTCACCAGAGAAATACCCCTCTGTCCAGTACAAATCGTATTCTGCGAGTTTTTGTAATACTGGGCTAAAGACACACAACAGAATAGCAATGAAGAGAGTGACCGCTGGCGGTAGGCGGCGGGCATAATTCAAGACTAGTATTGCGGAACCGATGAAGGTAAGCACATCCCAATTGAAGACATCTTCGGGTAGCCATACTAGTACATTAAACAGAAAACCAAGACCGATTAGGAATAAACCACGACGAATCGTGATTTTGGAAATCAACTCTTCACTTTTGGTTTTTGTCTCGCGGCCCTGGAGCCATAACGAATAACTAACGCCTGAGAGAAAGGCGAAAAATGGTGCTCCGAAGCCAGTCGGATTCCAAGCAGGCTTGCCAGCCAGATTCTCCATGAAATGCACCAGCACCATCAGGACGATGGCGATCGTACGTAGGATATCGATCGATGAATAACGCATCGAAGCTATGTTCCCGTAGCGGGGAGATAATCCACAACTGTTAAGATGGTTTGCAGAGCAAGCAGCAGGATGATGATCCACTCAAGGATGTGACCAGAGCGAGCTAGCATGAAATCGCTAGATCGCTGACTACACATTTCGTAGACGTTGTTGAAAACCTCTAGTTGACGCTCAACCACCTCTGCTCTCTCTTCTTGTCGCATTCTTTCACGCAGACGTTCCAGGGTCTGGCTTTGAAGTGTAGGAGGATACTGCGAAGGTTGTACAATGAGTGGAATGACACGCGACAATCTACCTCTTAGCTCGATGATCTGTTGGAATCTTTTTCCAAGTGCCGCGCGATCTCGCACCTTTTCCTCGCTGAAAGCAAAGGCGGTGGGAATGTCGTTTTCAAGTTGCTTCCAGCTACGGTTTAAGGTTTCTTCCGTATGGCGAAGTTCACGCTCGGCGATAGCGAAGTCAAGAATAGCTTTGCGCACTGATTCTAGGCGATCGCGAGGTGCTGTTACTGCAGCACGCCGGTCATTCCACAGGACCTCAACACCATGCAACGATATCAGGGTTGATTTTTTTCCTTGAGCCGAGTTGCCTTCGTCGGCCCAAGTGACTGCACGCTCTAGCCAAGAAGTGGAACTTGCAATGCCCGATGTTTCATGAACGAGTAATTCAAGATCAGCCGGCCGTTCATGACCGGGTACCTCGATGGCGCACCAGCCTTCGACCGATGGGATACGATAGAGAACCGTTGCGTCCTTAGCAGGAGTGGCTTCGAAGCTAATTCTTTCAATTCGTCCTAATTCGCTGATGGAATTGGGCATCAAAGCATCGGTTGACATTCAACAGTCCCTTTTCGTACTACCGAGTGATCACGGTTAAAAGCATTTAAGCGTGTATGGTTGCTTACGTCTGGTCGTCGAGGTCTTTCGGCTTCGAGACCTGTTATCCATCCAGCGACATATTCAGCCGAATCGAGTACGCCATTTAGCGTTGAATCGAATAGATAGTCACCTACAAAAAAAAGATTCGGATGGTCGTCGGGTTCGGGACAGTGTCTTTCAGCCTGAGGTTTCGGTATTCGTCCGCCAGGAAGTGCGCTCACCGCTCCGATCCAGCGATGTACAGCACCTTCAATGAACAAAGAGCGACCGTGCGATAGTGCTGCAGGCAACGAATCAAGGGCCATCTCAATTAGCGTATCGTCGGAATGATGACTTGCTTCGACCGCAGCATTTCCACCGACTAGCCAGCCGAGAATTCCATAAGAAGTATGCGGTTGTCGCATTCCCTCGTCATACAAACAGCACCCTTCAAATTGATCCAGCATGCAGAAGGATTCATTGAGCCATTGACGCCAATAAGGGCGCTGGAACAGAAGTGTCATCCTCAAATAGTGTGCGGGATGATTGTAGTAATCGATATGTCTTGAAACGGCACGTTCAAGGCGAGTTCCGCTATATTCAATAGACTTCAAATGATTGTGAGGGAGGGCAACGATCACATAATCGTATTCATCGAGCAAACGCTGCTGTTGGGAAAGGGATTCGACGACGATGTTGCCATTGGAATTACGGTACACATTATCTACAGCAGTATTGAGTCGAATATCTGCGTTGATTCGCTGCGACAGTGAATGGATCAGCTTTTCATTACCGCCATCAATGCAATAAAGCTGCATGTAGGCTGGGTCGTTCATCAAGTAGTTCTGTAAGCCATAAGTCGAGTTTGTAAGCGTTGGTTCGGTAGCTAAGTCGCTATGAATTAGAGTTTGGATGAAATTACGGGTATTCTCGCTGGCATGCATATCCAAAAAGGATGTAAATGGCTTGCACGCAGCGGTGGCAGGCGAACCTTCGGGGTGATCAGCAGCGTAGAATTCAAACGGTGTTATTTGGTCTTTGGCGTGCCGATGGAAACGCAGAAGTTCGTCGATGGCGTCCTGCCCATATTCGCGTCGATAATCATCTAGATTTCCAATCCATTTATTTTGCATCACCACAGCCGACCCACCCATGGGTTGGATCGATAAGCCGAGTTCTTCTACGAACTCTTTCAAGGTGTCTACGGCGGTGACGGAATAGTCATAGAGTTCTGCTGCGCCGGCTTCGTAAGTTACGGGAGCCGATTTAAATTGCAGAGTACTTACTTTTCCACCAATACGATGTGAGGCCTCGTAAATAGTGGTTTCGATCGGGTAGTTGGCATATTTTTCGAGGTGATAGGCGGTCATTAACCCGCCAGGTCCCCCACCTATAATGCCAATTCGTTGAGGTTGCATCGATCTTATCCAGTGCTATTAGCTCAGTTGAGGTTGCCTTCCGGAGCGTGCTTCTGTAGAGGCCATTGCTACGGGGAGTTCGTTCTTGGCTGGTTGTTTCGGTTGTCATCCGCAGGCTCACCGACGGCCTGCGATGATTGAACTTTAACGGTCCTACCTTAATCGGAGATGAAGAGTTGGGTTACTATTTGAAATATTTGAAACAGTGGCAACGTAGTGAAAGTGCCACGAAGTACCAACCCGGGAAATGCCTGAAAGTAGCGATGCTGGACCAGTCGGCTACGAAAAAGTGGGGTCTTGGTCGAAGAGGTACTGCATCAAAATTCTCCAGATGAGCCCAACGACTGCGACGGTAATCCCTAGATACCAAATTTCATAGGGAATGAATGCCGCCAGTGACGCGCATGCGACGAACCCCAACGCTGCGAGCCAAGCAGGGAAGAGTCGATCCTCTTTGGGTAGTCTTAGTAAACAGAGGTTGGTGATCGAGTAGTAGATCAAAACCGTCAATGCGCTGAACGCCCAGTTGGTTGACATGTCACCGAGCTTAATAAAAGTGCAGATGATCAAGCCGGTGACTAAGACTGCATTTTGGGGCGTTTCGCGAGATTGGCTGATGCGATTTAACAGGGGTGGCATATCCTCTCGTCTTGCCATCGCTAACAAAACCCGAGAGATGCCCAAAATTAGATTCAGCTCTACACATACCATCGCAGCCAGCGCACCTACGGCAAGAAGCAGAGTCAGCAGTGGAATGTCTTGGATGGAGGCTAGGGTCACCAGCGGGGCATCGGAGTTATTATTCAGGATTGCGACGTTGCCGGAATGTAGATAGCTAAGAGTCGCGCCCGCTACGCTAAAATAAATAACGGCAGAGATGACAAGCGTCGTTAGAATCGCTCTCGGAATGGTAATGCGTGGCAGCAAGACCTCTTCTCCCAAAGTTGCGATACGGCCGTAGCCGGTATACGCGACGAAAATCAAGGCTGTCGCATAGAACAAATCGTACCAACTATTGGGCGTTAAATATGAGGTTTTGATGATGGTCTTTTCAGGGGAGTAGAGAAAACCAAAGATTGAGAAGGCGATTAGCGACAGCAAAGCAATGGATAACGCACCTAGGCTGATGACTAATGAGAATCTTAGGCCGAACCAAGTGATGATGGTCAAGCACAACGTTATCGTCATGGCGATCGATATCGCTGAGAAGGTATTGAGTTGGGGAAACATCGATTGAAGATAAAGAGCTGATGCCATGGCCGCAGTGGCAGCCGACGCAGTTTTGGCACACAAAAACATCCAGCCGGCGATAAAGCCTACGATTGGATGGACAAGGCGATAGCCATATTCATAAGTGCCGCCACTCACTGGAATGGCGGCAGCTAACTGCGCTGAGCTCAGAGCATTGCATGCGGCAACCGTCCCTGCGAGAAGTATGACCCAAATAATATGGAAGCCAATTTGTTGCGCCACCACAGGTAACGTGACGAATACTCCTGTACCCAATATCGCTCCCAAGCCTGTCGCGGTCGCTCCGACGATTCCGAGACGTTGCGGTAAAAGACTCGTGGAGCCTGAGGGACTTGGCATGGAAGTTGGTGATCCTAAGTGGTGTGAATGCACCCAGGAGACGTGCCTGCGCGATGTTTAACGTACCAACTCAATTACGAGCGGATACTTCCAGAGTTCACCATTGTTGGCTTTGATGCCACCGATGATGGGGAAGATGATACTTACGGCCAGTAGTGCCAATAAGAGGAAAAAGCCTATAAAAACCAATAACAGCACAATGGAAATCAGGTAGTAAATGATCAAGGAGATGATGAAGTTAATGACCATTTTTCCGTGGGCATCTAACTCGGGCATCTGATCTTTTTTGAGTTGCCAGATCAAAATTGGAGCGATCAACCCTCCTAGAGGGATGACGAAACCGAGTAGCACAGAAAAGTGAAGTAACATTGCCCAGGTACGAGTATTGGAGTCCATGCTTGCCCCTCCCGGCAGGTAAATGGCGAAAAAGCGATCGCCTGAAACCTAGTTTTCTTCGCACGAGGACCGAGATTCTACCGTAAATCTGCGCGTGCATCATCACAAATGCAGAGGAACTTTTCGCGGGACCAGCACGTCTGCGACCGAGGCGATCTCGCACTAGAGACATGGGGTTATTCCCTGTCTGCAAAACTCAACCCGCAAAATTCAGCCTGCGGAACCGATGGAAAGCTAGCAGTTAAAACCTGTAAAGTAACAAAATTGCGTAGTTGATATCATTAGGTCTGGCACCATTAGGAGTGCTATCATATCGATCGACCGCGGATAGTTTTAAACTAAGATTGCCATTGGTATCGAGCAGATATTCCCAGGAGGCGTCGAGTACAACGCGGTAATTATTGAAGTCTGTCCATTCGGGATAATAATCCAGTTTAAAACTGACTTTATTGTGTTTGTTAACTTGGTGCTCGTGATCGAAACCAAAAAGTAATTCTGGGACCCAGCGGTCATCCGGCCCACCAAATTCGCGGCTGGTACCAACCCCGAAGCGGACACCTGTTGTCATCGCTTTGGTCTTCACGAATTTGTACGCCAAACCGCTGTTGACGAATAAACGCAAATCAAACGCTTTGAATTCGTCATATTCGAGACCACTCTTAACGAAGATCGACCAGGGGCCATCGCCTAGAAAAAGTTCATAGTCGTTATAAAGCAGCGTATTGTTCTGTGTTTCGCGCCCATCTGTGTTAGTTCGCTGAGAAGTCAACCGCAGGTCGTTCACGTCTCGGTCTGTTTTACGTTTCAGTTTAAGGCCAGCGACCATGCTCATGGTCTGGCTGTTCCCCTCGGTCCCGTTAATCCCTAATTCAGCACTGTTGCTCCAGTCGCCAGTGGAAAAATAATGTAGCGGCCAGCGCCAGTAAGTGTTGGGTAATAAGTTAGTTTGCTCCACTTCCGGAATATCCATTCCGGTAACTACTTCTGTAGCAGTAACCTCCGGCGGCGAGGGCACTAATTCAAGCGGTTCATTAAGTACGACGGGTTCAGTTTGCAACGCCTGCGTGGGAATGACAGGCGATGAGGATGGGCTGGATTCTGAGTCGACTGGTTTGGCAGAACCATTATCGGAAACACTGCCTCCTGTATTTGCGGTTTGTGGCAACCAAGGCGGAAGTTCTCTGGGAGGTAAGGGAGGAGGGGGCTGCAATATAGGTGGCGAACTCTTGGTTGGAGTGGCGGTGGCTTGCGAGGTAGCAACTTTGGGATTGGTACCTGGATAGTTTGGCCAAAGCCGCATCCATGGTGGTAAGACCGATTCCTGGCCAAGAATGATTGAGCTACCCGCGGACCAGTAAATTGCAACAGCAATCCAAACAAGAAATGAACAGCGTTTGTAGCTAAAAGATCGCATTGCAGGTCCAGTCGTAAATGGACGTTTGAGTGGCAAACTGGCTACGGGAATAGGTATATTTATGCCGCTTTCGGTCGAGTGAAGCACCAATCGCGACTAATCCGATATGGGGGTAATATCAAACAACCCCTATTGCCACAACGTTGAAATCCGGTGCTGATTCGTTTGCTAGCTTTCTGATTGAAGCGTCCTAAGAGCAGGGGAAGCTGGTTAGGTGGAAGAAGTCCATGGGGGCGAGGATATTCTGCAGACGGAAATGCACTAAAATGGAGCGGTGTGACGATTGGGCTGGTTTAAGGTCGAATGGGAGAGCGTTCAACGGTAAGATTTTGAAAATCTGGTGATGTTGCGCACCTCACTGGTGATTTCGATACCGTTATTACGCGGATAGGCAGGGCTTGTTGAAGCCCCGTTGGTACCGAAGAGTGTTGCTAGAACCGTAGCGATCGGAGAATGAATGTCGACGGCCATTGGTGAGACGAATAGCAGTGTTGTGGATCAAGGGGGGCTGGCCAACCACGGCGCTGATGCATCGAGAAAGCTGTTACGCGAACCGAAGCCGCTGCAGATCGGAAATGTGACGGTCAGTCCACCGATCCTCCAAGCGCCTATGGCTGGCTACACCAACTACGCCTTCAGGCAAATTGTGCGCGATTACGGTGGGGCCGGTTTGCAGGCTACCGAAATGGTTAATGCTCGCGGATTCGTTTGGTTGGATGAACACGAATGTGAGCACCCAGAGCGATTGTGGGGCGTTCGAGATGAATTTCGGCCGTTGGCAGTCCAGATCTGGGATAATGACCCTGAGACGATGGCGAAGGTCGGTAAGCGTTTGGTCGAAGAGTATCGCGTCAGCGTTGTCGACATCAATTTCGGTTGTCCCGTCAAGCAAGTCACCGAGAAAGCGCACAGCGGTTCTTATCTTTTGAGACATCCCGAACGCATGGCGCAGATCATTTCTCGATTGGTAGAGGTTTGCAGTCCAACTCCGGTAACAGCCAAGATTCGGTTAGGCTGTGCCCCCGATTGTATAAACGCAAATAGTATTGCTAGAGTTGTAGAAGATTCAGGAGCGTCAGCACTCACAGTCCATGGACGTGTTGCATCTCAGTTTTTTAAAGGTAGCGCAGACTGGGATCGAATTGCGGAAATTAAGTCACATCTACGGCGGATTCCATTGATTGGCAATGGTGACTTGGATTCTGCGGAAAAGGTCTTATATGCGTTCAATAAATATCCGGTTGACGGCGTGATGATTGCTCGGGCTTCTCTGGGAAGACCATGGTTGTTCGCTCAAGCGGCAGCGGCTCTCAAGGGAGAGCCTATTCCTCCTGATCCTACCTTGGAGCAACAGCGAGATTGTATGTTGCGGCATTACGAACTCGTTGTCGAGCGATTTGGTGAAAGGAAAGGCACGATGCTGATGCGCAAATTTGCTGCTTGTTATGCGCAGGGCAAATATGGGGCGCGTCTGTTTCGCACCTATGTTCAAAATGTGGAAACACGCGAGCAGTTTCTACAAGTTGTCGAAGACCATTTCCCTGTCAAGTTCTCCAGTGGTGCTGGGGGAGCGAGCGAGGAGATAGAGGGAGAGCAAAATCCGGTTTCCGAGAATTAAAAAGAAGGTTGACCGATAAGCCGGGTTCTGTTCGTCAGTCCTAGAACTGACGCGACGATCATTAATCTGGGCCGCCCATTGCTGGTCGGCTCAAGCGATCAACCCGAAGTTGAAAACGGTTCGAGCAGAACCGCGCACCACTGATGCAGGCACCAGTGGCAACTCACCTCTGTTCGATCTTGCTCCGAGTGGGGTTTACCAGGCCGCGAAGTCACCTTCGTCGCCGGTGAGCTCTTACCTCGCCGTTTCACCCTTACCACGCATCGAACGTTGAGACTTTTACATCTCGCGGATCGGCCGTTCGGCGGTTTGATTTCTGTGGCACTTTCCCTAGCCTTTCGGCCGGTCGGCGTTACCGACCACCCTGCTCTGCGGAGCCCGGACTTTCCTCTGCCGAATCAAGGGATGTGTACAAAATGGCACATGCGTTGGTTCGGCAGCGATCGTCTGGTCAACCTTCTAGCTTAAGTCTATCCGATTTATCGCGCCGCGAGTATTGCCTTTTAAGCTGGGCAATTTGGGTGTAGACCGCAAAATTCAGTTGGCGATTTACGCCAACAGGGGATTCCCCTAACTCTAGCGAGGCCAGTTGGCAATGAGCCAGGCATAGCTTTGGCGATTTCGTAGTGCCGGTGGAGCACAATTCAGCGAAGAGAGCTCTTGAAAAATGTGTGCAAATGTAAGAGGGTGTGCGGGTGGGGGCATTCGGTGTGCGGTTTGGCGCTTCGAGCCTTGCAATATTTCAGCAAGTCGTTGTCAAAATGATAGTTACGTTTCCAAAGTTGCGACCTGCGTCAAAACGCCTGAGCAAATTCCGGTCCCCACATAAGCTACAAATTTTGTATGATAGCGGGCTGGCAAGGGAGTGCTTTCCAAAAAGAAACGACATTGGCACACAGCTTGCGTAGATAGTTTGGGAAAATCGCAGGTGATTGTTCGGGAAGACGTCACAGGATTCGTTGGGAGATAGATGAATATGGCAGTGGTGGCACAATCCTCTGGGAATCAAAGTGCGGGTCGCGCGGAAGCCAGGGGAGGGGGAAGTGGCGTTATTATGGACACTTACTCCTACGATGACAAAATCGTCCGGATGTTTGCCCTAGCAACGGTCGTGTGGGGATTGGTTGCCTTCTCCGTAGGCTTATTCGTCGCTCTACAACTGGTCCTTCCCTATTTGAATTTCGGACAAGAGTTTCTCGGATTTGGCCGTATCCGACCTTTGCATACCAATGCTGCTATCTTCGCCTTTGGTGGCAATGCCATTTTTGCAGCCGTGTATTACTCGACGCAAAGACTTTGCAAGGCTCGGATGTGGAGCGACGTTTTGAGTCACCTTCACTTTTGGGGGTGGCAACTCATTATCGTACTGGCCGCATTATCCCTGCCATTAGGAATTACGCAGAGCAAAGAATATGCAGAACTCGAGTGGCCGATCGACTTGTTGATTGCAGTCGTTTGGGTAGCTTTCTTCGGTGTCAATTTCTTCATGACTTTGAAGGTTCGTCGTGAGAGGCACATGTATGTTGCCTTGTGGTTCTATATTGCCACAATTGTGACGGTAGCAATTCTGCATGTCTTTAATAACTTGGTCTTTCCACTTGGCTTATTTAAAAGTTATTCGCTCTACGCCGGAGTTCAAGACGCGTTCATGCAGTGGTGGTATGGGCACAATGCAGTCGCGTTTTTCCTCACCACTCCCTTTTTAGGTTTGATGTATTACTTTCTTCCTAAAGCGGCTGATCGGCCTGTCTTTTCCTACAAGCTTTCCATTATTCACTTTTGGTCGTTGGTCTTTATCTACATTTGGGCTGGCCCGCATCATTTGCATTACACCGCTCTACCTGAGTGGGCATCGACGTTAGGAATGCTATTCTCAGTGATGTTATGGATGCCTTCTTGGGGTGGAATGATTAATGGATTGTTAACCCTTCGCGGCGCATGGAACAAAGTTTCAACCGATCCAGTTTTAAAATTCTTCGTTGTTGCCATTACGTTCTACGGGATGAGCACCTTCGAAGGACCGATGCTCAGCATCAAAAGTATTAACGCTCTGTCGCACTACACCGACTGGACCATCGCACACGTGCATGCGGGGGCACTGGGTTGGAATGGCTTCATGACCTTCGGCATGATTTATTGGTTAGCGCCTCGGTTGTTTCAGACAAAATTGTGGAGTCCCAAGTTAGCGGAATGGCATTTCTGGGTAGGGACGATAGGAATCCTTGCTTACATCATGCCAATCTATGTTGCTGGCTTGACTCAAGGTCTGATGTGGCGTGCCATCAATGAAACGGGCGGATTAGCCTACCCTGATTTTGTCGAAACGACGGCCAAGCTGATTCCACTTTATTGGATTCGAGTTGGTGGAGGAGTGCTCTTCATCACGGGAGCCATCATGTTGTTTATTAACTTCGTAATGACTTGGGCAACTCGGCCCAAAACTTATGAAGTACCGGTTTATACCTCTCCTCGCCTTACGGGGAGCTATAGCGATCCCCCAATTCCACAATCAAAGCTCAATGTGGTTTTGGATAGTGCGAAGTGGATTGATTCCTGGGGCCAGATGGTTTGGCATCGACGTTGGGAACGATTGCCTCTCACGTTTACCATTTGGGTTATCATCGCCGTTGTCGCAGCTTCGCTCTTTGAGATCATTCCAACGTTTTTGATTCGTTCCAACGTTCCCACCATCGCCTCGGTACAGCCTTACACGCCTCTGGAATTGTT
>JAUMAI010000102.1:18146-23405 GCA_032116775.1 Pirellula sp.
TACAACTGCCACTCCCAAATGATTCGTCCGATCTTATCGGAGACTAAGCGTTACGGTGATTATTCCTTACCGGGCGAATTTGTTTATGACCGTCCCTTTCAATGGGGATCGCGTCGTATCGGTCCCGATTTGGCCCGAGAGGGTGGCAAGCAATCCAATCTTTGGCATCTTCAGCATTTGGAGAATCCACAGGCTGTAAATAAAGCATCTTTGATGCCAGAGTACTCACATTTACTCTCGCAAAAATTAGATCTGAAGACCTTGCTAGATCGGGTTCAAGCTGCGGCTTATCTTGGTGCTCCTTACACCAAAGAGTTGGAGGTGAACGAAGATGGCAAAAGTATGGCCGAGGAAATGGCAATCGCCCAAGCTCAGCGTGTCGCGGCTGATATTGTGACCCAAGGTGGACCCTTGGAAATGGAAGATAAAAAGATTGTTGCTTTAATAGCCTATTTGCAACGTCTTGGTACCGATCGTTATAAGCCTGCTCCAAAACCTGAGTCTTTGACACCCTCCAGCGATACCGACGGGAAGCCTGCTGAAGTAGCTGAAGATGATAAACGGAGCGAGAGTCAGGAAAGTACGGCTAAGGTAGCTTCTGTGGAGGAATTGCCATGATCAAGGATGTTATTTCCTACCTCGATTACTCGGTTTGCGCAGAAATATCTTTGGCTTTGTTCGTTGCCGTCTTCGTATCGGTATCCATCCGAACTTTGGTAGCTCGACGTGACTCGATGAATCAACAGGCATCAATCGTTTTGGAAGAAGGGAAGAGGATTGACTAACGATGAGTGACTCATCTCAGGATAATGCCGTTCACAGTTACGATGGGATTCAAGAATACGACAATCCGCTACCCGGTTGGTGGAAATGGCTCTTTGTTGCAACAGCCGTTTTCAGTCTCTTGTATGTGATGTATTTCCATACGGGTGCAGCCCAAAAAAGATCGGTCTACACGGCATATGACGAAGCATTTTCTGACAATTTGAGGCAACAGTTTTCGGAGTTAGGTGAGCTCCAGCCTGATAACGCAACATTGATCAAGTACTCAACTGATGCCCGTTGGCTAAAAGTGGGCCAAAGTGTTTTCAAGCAACACTGCGTGAGTTGTCATGGAGCAGAAGGGGGCGGAGTTGTTGGCCCTAATCTGTGCGATGTCTATTGGAAGAATGTGAAAGTGATTGATGATATCGCCAAGATACTTGAAAATGGCGCTGGTAATGGATCGATGCCTGCCTGGAAGACCCGTCTCCTTCCCAATGAGTTGGTGCTGGTTGCTTGTTATGTGGCTTCGTTGCGTGACACATCGCCAGCGAATGCTAAGGGGCCCGAGGGTAATGAAGTTGGGCCTTGGACATTAGCCAGCCCACCTGAAACAGAACCTGCCAAAGCTGAAGTTAAATAGTCGCTATATCGATTGGCAAGTTGGCGGTAGTCCCAAAGACCATGCCAGCTCTATTAGAAAAGGACTGCTTCGCAGTTTTCGGTTGGAATCATGAGTTCCACAGAACAAGATTCTGCCCCTAAAGCTACTGCAGAAGTTTCTGGGGCAGCGCAGCGCGATAATGCTTTTCTACAACCCGAAGAGCATGTGCTATCAACTTTAGAGCATGATGGTTCGCGACGCTGGCTCTATCCGAAGCTAGCCGCTGGTGAGTATTGGAAATGGCGTCGAATTACGGCCTGGGTGTTGATTGGTATCTTCACGTTGATACCGCACCTGCGCTGGGGTGGCAAGCCTTTGGTTTTGCTCGACATTCCGCATCGTCGCTTCACCATTTTAGGCTTCACCTTTTTGCCAACCGACACTCTGTTATTAGCACTGTTCATGGTGAGCTTGTTTGTCGCGGTTTTTCTTGTGACCGCTTTGGTCGGCCGAGTGTGGTGCGGTTGGGCCTGTCCGCAGACGGTCTATATGGAGTTTTTGTTTCGACCCATTGATCGTTTCTTTGAGGGTTCCTCCGGTAAAGGTGGACGTCCTAAGTTGCCAATCAGTGGAGTGAAATATTGGCTGCGTTTCCTGACCTATCTTGTCTTATGCATGTTCCTGACCCACACGTTTCTCGCTTACTTTGTGGGTACGGAAGCCTTAGCTCGCTGGGTAAGGCAGTCGCCTGTTGAGCACCCCATACCCTTCCTGGTCATGGCGGTAACCACAGGCCTGATGATGTTTGATTTCTTGTTCTTTCGAGAGCAACTCTGTTTGATTGCCTGTCCCTATGGAAGGTTTCAGTCGGTCATGTTGGATCGTCGCTCTTTGATTGTGGCTTATGATCGAGGACGCGGTGAACCACGAGCAAAGGGAAAACGCAATTTGCCTGTGGTCTCTGATAGAGATTTGGCCGCAGAAAAATCCGGCGATTGTGTTGATTGCGGACAGTGCGTCGCCGTATGCCCTACCGGGATTGATATTCGCAATGGATTGCAGATGGAGTGCATTAACTGCACGCAATGCATTGATGTCTGCAACAGTGTTATGGATAAAGTAGGATTACCTCGTGGTCTGGTTCGTTACAGCAGTCAGGAGCAGCTAGAAACCAACGATCGCAAAATCTTACGTCCCCGGTTGATTATTTATCCCGTAGTCTTGGCTGTGACTTTGACCCTTTTTGGGATCGTCTTCTCCTCCAAGCATGACTTCGATGTCACATTACTGCGCAATTTTGGTAATCCTTTTATCATCGCATCGGATGGGAAAATCGAGAACACCTTTCGATTAAAGTTAGTGAACCGAACGGAACAAGAAACCGATTTCACTGTTCGACTGAAAGGGATCGAGGAGGCTGAGATCGTATTTGCCGAGGAAGGTGCGATTGTTTTGGCGCCCGAGGAAACGAAAACTTTTCCTTTCATGATTCGTTTCTCCCCAAGCGAAGCACCAACCGGAAATTGCGATGTCATCTTGGAAATATCGAGCTCACAAAACGCGACACGTACCGTCACTCAAACGTTATTGGCGCCGCGCAGCTACATAGGCAATTAGTTTGTCGGACTTACGACTAAAGGTTCAGAAGGCCCTAAGAAATGACAACTGTTATGCACGATCAATCGGAAGTTAGTGAGGAAATCGCCGAGCGTCGAGCACGTCGTTTATGGGTGAGTTTCGTCTGCCTGTTCTTGGGAGCCAATCTCGCCATGGGTGGATTAGCCGTTTATCTTGCATCGTCAGATCCATCGCTTTCGATTATTCCTAACTACTACCAAAAAGGGCTCGATTGGGACAAAACAAAAGCTGTACTAGCCGAGACTGAAAGAACCGGGTGGGCTGTGGATATTGCTGTTACCCCAGATTTGCCAAATGTTCCGCAGCGTGTGCTGACCGTCACCATCAAGGATAGAGATGGTAATCCAGTAGAAGGTGCACAAGGGACGTTGACTCTTTTCCACCATGCCCATGCTCGCGAAGAGCAAGTTGTTTCGCTAGAGCCGCGCGAGGCTGGTGTTTATTTTGGCAACGCGGTAATGATTCCAGAAGGCAACTGGGATTTTACGTTGGTGCTAACGAAGGGATCTGAGAAGTACATGTGGCTGAAAACCATTCCACTTTTCTGGGTTTCTCGCTATCCACAAGGGACGCCATAATGCTGACCTTGCTGGGGGCTGTCATCGTTGCAAGCTTTCTTGGTAGCCTACACTGCGTTGGAATGTGTGGGCCATTAGCTCTGGTGGCTACGACGACGGATCGTGCGCAGGTTCCACCATTGGTCTCTTTGTTGAGTTATCATGGATGTCGTCTAGTTGGGTACGCGCTTCTTGGATTGATCGCTGGTAGTGTTGGAGCTGCTGTGCAGGTTACTGGGAGTTGGCTTGGGTTACAGCAAGCAGCAGCTCGGATCGCTGGTGGCTCGATGGCTCTGCTGGGAATTTTGATGGTCTGTCGATTGGCAACCGGCAATAGCCCGCACTTTCTCTTGCCATCTCCTCTGCAGCAGAGGTTTGGGAAATGGCATCACTTTGCAAGGCAGCAGTCTCCCGCAGTCAAAGCGTCTGCGATTGGCTTGCTGACGATCTTCTTGCCCTGTGGCTGGCTTTATGCATTTCTAATTACCGCGGCAGCGACGGCCAATCCATGGAGCGGGGCGGCTGTAATGGCGACCTTTTGGTTAGGGACCGTTCCCAGCTTGACGGCGATGCTCTTTAGTCTGCACTTACTCACTCACAAGCTTAGATTACTCCTTCCCTGGGTATCTGCGGTGTTATTAACGATAGTTGGATTTTACACCATGTCCCATCGTGCGCTGGCAAACTATGAAGGCCTGAAAATGCCAGCCACCAACATGGAAGTCGATGGCCAGATAAAAACGCTCCATGAAAATGCTGAAGTCAAACCCTGCTGCCAGCCTTAGATCGGGACTGGTGCGTTGCCGACCGAGAATTCGTAGAGTCATAAGTTGATTTGTTAGGTTGATTTGCGATGAGTCAAGCGGTACGCACTACAAAAAAAGCGGATGATGGATCGCTGACTGTTTCTAAACAGAAGCAATCTTCAGCCGAATTAGTAACCACCGAATTGCCTGAGCACAAAGCGCCTGCTAGCGCGTGTAAGTGTCTCCATTGCAACGCTACGATGCCAATCGGTAGTGTGGTCGTTTTTGAGAACAAAACGTTTTGCTGCCATGGATGTTGTGCTGCTTATCAATGGTTATCTGCAGAAGGCTTGGAGCACTATTACGATCTGAAGAATCGTTTCGATGCAACTGCAGGCGTGAGTGCTGCCAACATCACTGTTGAGGAGATGGCTGATTTTGATTCAGCCTGGTATGCCAAGCAGTACATTCGACCAGCTGTTGGTAATTCCCTGTCTACCAGGATTTATCTGGAAGGCATTCATTGCGCCGCTTGTGTATGGCTGTTAGAAAAATTGCCCAAATTGGTGGCAGGCGTCTTATCGGCACAAGTTAGCTTGGCACGCTCCACGGTCGATATCGTATGGGATCCTGCTGTTGTTAGCCTCAGTCGTATTGCCGTTGAAATTCGGCGGTTAGGCTACAGACCACATCCAATGCGGGGCGAAGTCAAATATGAACAACGCGCAAAGGACCTTCGCAAACAGCTAGCTCAAGTTGGGATTGCCTTTGCCTGCTCAGGAAACTCGATGCTTTTGGCCGCCGCTCTCTATCTCGGCGAATTTTATGGGATGTCCGCTGAGCATATACAACTACTGCGAGGCGCGAGCACTGTCGTTGGTTTGGTTGCCTTGCTGGGGCCCGGCTGGGAAGCTGCCGGCAAGACCGGCACCACCCAGGATTTCCGTGATGC
>JAUMAI010000103.1:0-3334 GCA_032116775.1 Pirellula sp.
TAGCCTCGAGATTTAATTACGAAACCCCTTTTCGACAACGCTTTTCCCACGGAGAACCAAAAACTTGATTTTCAAATGCTTTCTTTCCAATACCGGGCCGTCTCGTGAAATCTTTGCCATCCACTTCAATCAGGCCATTCCGAGACTGGAGGGCCATTGGCGGGCAATCGGAAATATGGAGCGTTTCGGCCCAATTACATGCCTTCCCAAGAAACAGGCATTGGTGGCCCAAAAACTCGCCTTGCTCAACCGGGGACACATGGCAACCGAGTTAGTGAACCCTAGACATGTATTCGGCGTGTTAGTCGAGCAACTCAATCTCATTGATGGCTTGGTGGCGATTCAAAATCGCGACCCATACACACTTGAATACAGGACAGGACTACTCTTCGATGCCACCGAAATTGGCCAGCGAATCGCCAAATCTCTTCACGAACACTTTTTCTGG
Source organism: Pirellula sp. (assembly GCA_032116775.1). Lineage (GTDB taxonomy): Bacteria > Planctomycetota > Planctomycetia > Pirellulales > Pirellulaceae > JAFLCP01. Next base: position 449 of record JAUMAI010000103.1, read on the forward strand.
GAACAGGAATTCTGTTTCACCGTAAGCCAGGACTTCAGCGTCCCCGTGTCAGCAACTGATCCCACCAGAATGATCCTGCCCAAAATAAAGGATCCGGCGGTCGATACGCAACAACCTTAGTGCTTACAGCACTTGCTTGGGTTACTGGACTTCGATCACTAAAAATTAAATCGGAGGTTATTGAAATCTAAATTTTCGCATTTATGAACCACATCCGATCGACATTTTCGCGACTAGTTAAGGGCCATTGATTCAATTTCTCGCGCCTCGGAAAAACGATGCGTGAACCGTTACAACTGCTAGTTATCAACACACCAATCCTGAGAGGAGAATATCGAAATGGTAGCACAATCAGACAACTTTGACGGATTCTGTAATCACATGCGAAAGCTGGCGAGAAGATATTTCGGCGAAGCGAGAATCGACGTGGAAGGTGCCTGCAACCTTGGATTATACCAGTACTGGCGAGTCAACCCGGAACAAGCCGATCTTTACAACGTCAATCCCCCGCCCCCCCTACTGAAAACTATCGCTTTCGCACGCATGATAGACCAATGTAGGAAAGATGAGCCTCAACACAAACGCCTCAAGCAGAAACCCAATGACTCCAAGTCCGCATCATGCGAGCGCGAGGATGCCATACCCAAAAATAGAATCGGGGTAATGTTTCTGCCAATTGATGTCATCGATACCTATGCAGTATCACAGGACTCAGACAATCAAGCTACAGACTGCCGCCACGATTCGATCAACCACGAAATTCTGGAGGAAATAACGGAGAAGCTTGATTCACGAAAAGACATCACTCGAGATATCTTCCGCCTAAAAGCGCTTGGCTGGAGCTCCGCGGAGATAAGCGAGGTACTCAATCTTTCAATCAACGCCATAGACTGCCGCTATAGCCGAGTCAAACGAGAGATCGAGGCCATGAAGCAAAAGTTCTACAATAACAATTAGGTAGCCGTGGCGATTTCAGGAAGCCGTAGGCCGATAGGGGTATTATCATGACTCCTATCGTCCTGCGACACACCTGAACTAGGCCCTAGACTCCGCTTAAGTTACAATCACCAAAATCGCCTAAATAGCTTGAACATGCCATCCGCAGTTTTCGCCGACTGACGCTGACTTACGTTTCATGCAATTCCCTGATTTCAGATTCGCGAATGGAACGTCGTAAATCTTGCCGCATCTGCTCGCGAATAAGATCCCTGTCTTGCCAAATCAAAAAAATACCAAACGACATTATGGCAATCATCAGCAGGGAACAGAGCAAGAAAGCTCCACTCAATGCTAAGCTTAAGATGAGCTTGGTGTACTCGCCGTAAGGCAGGCCATGAATATAGGCTTCGTGCAATTCTTTACGGCCCATCACCAAGATGGTGATGGCTAAAGCTAATCCGATTGGAGCCAAAGGGAAGGGCATTAATATCGCGAGAAAATTACATAAGCTAGCAACAAACATAAATTGAATGCGATTCGACGGTGACTCAAACATCACTTAAAACGACTCCGCTTGGTAAAATTCTCGCTTCATTCAATATAACAATCTTATTTGGCTGATTTAATCCTGGGTTCTGCATAATCCTGGCCCTTGATCGCTTTTCCGGTGTCGGGATCAAGCCCCCTTTTTGTCATATTCGATTCGTGAACAGCAGCAAAAACAGATTCCACAGGTATCCCACTACTGACGGCGTCTCCCAATAACAAGTAACATCGATCCCCCCAAGCATCCATCGCGGCGACTGCATCCTCCTTTTCATGAGCTTCGATCCATTCAGCCATTTCCTCCAAGGACATTAACACTCGTCGTGTCAGCAAATCATTATCTTGCAAGTTCGACTTAAATTCTTGGTGCAAGTTGCGTAATCGCTCAGCCAACAACCGCAGCGTAGGATGATGAGAAGGTAGCATTTGAAAATCAGCGGATATGGTTGCGCCAATTCGTTTATGAAAATCGGTAACCATGTTGACTTCATTTTTCATATCAGCCTTTCTTTCAGATACAGATATAGCCTTTTGGCCGAGCCAAGCGAGATATTCCTAGGGCGATGCGTTACTGCGATCCATCCTCACAATCTGCCAGGGAATTATCACAACGACAAATGTTATTCCGCTGGCAACTTCAGAGAGATCACTTCGTAAGCGTGAACGATTTTCACTGACGATTCTTCATGATCTATCTGATTTACAATGGATAACAGATCAATTCTGAATAGCTGCAATAAGCGAATTAATGAGTCGATCCATATCGTTTCTGGAATTTATTCCGTTGCCTAGACCACAGTAATTCAGCAGATGAGGTACTGCAGGCCCCAACGCGTTATTAATCAAACCCACTTCAAACGAGAGTGTGTCATACTCCTCGCTTCGGCAGTTTGCTGCAGTTGATTGGCCATCGATATTCCGTACAAGTTCTTTTACAAGCATCGCAATCGCATGCGTTTTATCAAAATTAATCCACCTCAAATCATCCAACCTGGTGTGATAGTACTTTCCCATGCCACAGGTTAGGAAAAGATATGGAACACCACCGAGACGAAACGCATAATGGTCCGACATATCGCCCATATACCTATTGAGCAGTGGAAGTATTTTTAAGGCATCATTATTTTCAGCAGCCTCATGCAGGATCGTTGCGAGAAAGGGTTGGCTTTCATATCCCATCACCGCAACTAATTCCCGTGCAGCACCAGGTAGAATAGCTCCGAAAGGTGCGGTAAGTTCCACATCATGGCCGATGAGATCCATGATGATGGCAGTTGCAAAACTGAAACCTTGGCAATGATCTTGGTGGAATCGTGTCGATCCCATAAGGTTCGTATGAAAGTAAGGCGGTTCCTCCGAGTCAAAAACAGCGATGACGAGATCACGCTTTAGCTCCAAGGA
>JAUMAI010000104.1:0-4300 GCA_032116775.1 Pirellula sp.
GCAAGCAAATCTACAACGAGCAAACTTGATTCGCAGCCAGGAACTAAACACTAAGTCGCCAGAAAAAGATCGGCAAATGAATTCACTTGCTCAGCGCTACCTTCCAAGTCATAGTCATCTGCCAGGAAGGATCCAATCAGGGCATGCAAGCGCATTGACTGATCATGCGTCACATGATGTGTAGCTATTTCGGTGACGAAGTTGAGCAAATCATAGACCCGACATTTCGCGGGCAAGATCTTCTGCTTCTTCTCGGAGAGCGCATCAAGATTGGCCAAACCATACATTTCCTGCGGACGCCCGGTGAGATCATACAATCGATTTAGAACATTACTTCCCAGATTATGATCCTGAAACTTTAGCTTGATGATTTGACTATAAACTCGCTGGATCTCGTGCAAGGATGCCCAAGATGCTTGAGAAGCTTCAAAGCGAGCTGCCATTTGCGAGTAACCTTTTGCATTATCAAAACAACTCAAGGCTCGACCGATCGCATGCTGTGGATCTTTACCGGTTCGGACTTCGGACCGAAAAACCGGCGTGTAGCCAATTGCACCATTGGTACATACCATCCGCAGCAATGATAAAAATATCTGCGGCTCACCAAATCCATCTATGGGAGTCTTAATCACATATTGATTCTTGAACTCATCCGGCCCAATCGCAAAACTGAAATCACCTGATCGTGGCGAGTGAGTAGACGTTACGAAACCCTCATGATATTCCGTTTTTATTGCGCCGTAAGAATTCACCAACTCCTGTAATGCTCCGACGCGAATCACCAATCGATCTGGATTGCTCACAGCCAACAGCGACTTGGTTCCATTGCTATTTTCCTCAACGCAATAACGGAAGTCATCTGCACGTACGGTTTGTGATATTCGCTGAAACACCTCCTCGTAAGAAAAGTAGCGAAAGATCGAATCCGAGATACGATATCGAGTGAAAAAGGATCGCCAGAAACGATTGGTAGGATGATATCGTTCCCCACCCAATTCGATAAACAGACGTGACAGCTTCGGATTTCGCTCATTGATTTCCTGATGCACTTTCAACTGGGCGAGATTTGCGAAACCATACTCAATATTGATCATATGACGAACCCTCCAATAAGAGCCAAAAGTGAAGCTTGATTCATAAACATCGTTTTTTGAATTCGCGTATCTGGTTTGAGATCCTATCGATTAACGAGGACGAATGACTGGCTGCCTAGCAATGACGAGCTCACGCATTCTTTGGCACATGCGATCGATATGGGGATTACGTTTCAGTGATTTCCATGCTCCCTCAAGCCAGACATATTGTTCTTCCGCATCTGCAGTTGCGGTCATTGGATGGTGAGTTGCTGAGCACTGCACGATCTGCTTGATAGGGATATTGGGGTGCAAGCGAAAAACTCGCCCACACATTTGTAATGTTGGGCCTTTGGAACTAGGGCGACAGAAAACCGTTTGCAGGCTGGGGCAATCAAATCCCTCTGTTAGAATTGCCATACTCAGCAATACATCGATTCTCCCCTGTTCGAAATGCTCGATCTGCCGATCACGATCCGTGGTGGCTGTCACAACTTCAGCTCTAACCCCTCTTTTCCACAGCGCATCTTGGCACTCGAGACATTGCTGAAGTCGATGAAAGAAAATTAATGACTTACCCCAGCGATCCTGTTCTCGCGAAAAAAAATGCGCGACCGAATTTGGCAAGAAATCAGGTAACGTGAAGTGGCGATAGCGACTTAGAAAACCAAATTGTATGAGTTGTTGTATACCGATGTCCCGAACAACTTCCTGAAAACAGAGCTTGGCTCTATCGCTTCGGTACGGTGTGGCAGATAGACCAAGCGTATATTTAGGCTTCATCTTGCTGTGCAAAGTCGCCATACTCGCAGCCGCGTCGTGCTGAGCCTCGTCGATAACCACAAAATCAACTTCCGGAGGATTGGTATCAAACATTGAGATGAACTGGATCTCCAGATTGAAACCAAGTCTTGCGCACTCCCGCTCGGCTTGAGCCAAGAGATTTCGACGCATTGCGACCCAACCAATACGTGGGCCGGCGATTCGACTCATTTTCTCAGCCGCCATCAAACCCATCACGGTCTTTCCACTTCCTGTCGGACTTTCAACAAGTACGCTGGAAATGGGCCGGTGTGCCTGACCGGTTGAATTGATGTAAGTCCCTTGAAAAAGCGCGATCGTTTTTTCAACAATTCGCTGCTGATAATCACGGCACTCTAAAGAACGTCGTCCCGTGGATTCGTAGACGACACCTGCTTCTCGTTCCACCTGCGCTTCTAAAACAGAAGTACCAGCGCTAAATGAGGGCAATAAAACGCTCGTATCAGTTTCGATTCCGGGAATCGACATCTCTTCTCCTCCTTGGCTTTGATGCGATGTAGCAAGAAATCCCACCAGGGCAGATATGAGCATCGCCAACAAGCGTGACACGTTTGGTCACGCTCGGTTCAGAAAAAGGAGATTTTTTAGCAGGGGGGTCCCCAGATAGTACCAAAAAAAGGCCCCAACAAGCCCCTCCCTTCAGCAGAGACTCGCGAAAGGGCCTTCCACCCGCTACCAGGAATGAAAGCAATCACCCTCACTTGATTTGAGGAAGCGCCTCCGGGTGCGAATTAAGTAGCCTCTTCAATGACTGGAGCACTTCAGCGCTCGCTCCAGAGTAATGGTTCTCGGTTTCCATAGGGTCCGCTTGGTAGTCATACAACTCCCACTGCACCGATCCATCGGTCGCACTAGGCTCTTTGTTAGAAGCATTTTTTGCACCAGTCTTTTTCCATTCCACTAAGCGATAGCGTTCGGTGCGGATAGCCCTCCCCAGTACTTGCCCGCGCGGAAAAACATGAATGATATGATCTCGCAACTTAGCCTCGGGATCCTGAATGGCTGCCGCAAAACTCTTCCCGTCGATTTGGGTAACATTGGGAAGCCCTGCCAACTCAGCAAGCGTCGGAAAGATATCGACGGTTTCGACCATTCCAGATGCGACCTTGCCTGCAGCTCCTCCCGGAGAGCGAACTAACAAAGGTATTCGAGCGGCCTGTTCGTAATTGGTGTGTTTGCACCACATGCCGTGGTCACCGAGATGCCATCCATGATCTCCCCACAATACGACAATCGTATTCTCTGCTAAACCGGTTTCTTCCAAACAATCGAGAACTCGCCCAACCTGTGCATCCATGAAACTCATCGCGGCGTAATAACCATGAATCAAAGTCCGCTGTAGTTCTTCCGACAAAGGCCCTTGCTCGGGTATACCTCGATACTGACGCAACTCACCCCACTTTGTTGGTGCGAGCTCCGGCGCATTCTTGGGCGGCTGTGTTACTTCAGCCAATTTAAACTGACTTGGATCATAACGATCCCAGTACTTCTTCGGAGCACAGAAGGGTAGATGGGGCTTCACGAAACCAACAGCCAAGAAAAATGGTTCCTCTGGATGCTCTGCTGCAAACTTTAATCGTTCCACTGCTCGTTCGGCTAGCACGCCATCCGCATAAGTATTGTCTGGCACATCAGCACTCTCGTAGGCCGCTCCCTTCGGTAATGACTGGATCGGCTTGGAACGATCGTTCTCGAACAACGCTTCTTCTCGCGTCAATCCTTGTGGTGCTTTGTTTTCCGATAGTGCATATCCGACGACCTTCGCATTCCAATGCGGCAGACTCCACGATTGCTGATCATTGTTATTTCCATGCCCGACATGAAAGATCTTGCCCATACCCTCAGAACGATAGCCTTGCTTTTTGAAGTACTCCGGCAAAGTGACGATTTCGCGATTGGCTTTTCTAAGATTCGTTCCAAGATCATAAATTCCAAGCGATTGTGGGCGCAAACCCGATAACAAAGAATTTCGAGAAGGTGAACAAACTGCTTGATTACAATAAGCGTTTCGGAAGCTAACTCCTGTAGCTGCTAGCCGATCGATATTAGGCGTCTGGGCAAGTGTATCTCCGTAGCAACCCAAAGCTGGCTTCAGATCGTCGACACAAATCAGCAACACATTCTTCCGAGACTTCGATTCTTGAGCGTAAAGCGAGCCTGGGGCTACAACAGCCGAAATGAACAAAACCACCAACATCTGCAGTGAATATGGCACGCTTCTTGTCTTTAACATTTCGATAACCTCAAATCGTTTTTTCGCTCGACTCACCATCGAATCGACCAACACATAACTGCTGCATGCCAAATTCTTGCTGCGCTTCGCTATTTCATTTTCTCATCTGCGATCCCGCAGCGGGTCCTGCCTAAGTCGCTTTTCGAAACCACCATTACCACTTAAGCGAGAG
>JAUMAI010000105.1:0-6984 GCA_032116775.1 Pirellula sp.
GCACAAGCATGGCCGAAGCCCGAGATTTAGTCGACCAAACGTGGCGTTCTCTCCAGAATCTGCTGGATCAGTATCGTATCAATAGCCTAGAAGAAGCGGTTGAAATTGAATTAACACGCAACCAAATCAGTGCGAAGATCAGAGAAATCGATGCCCAACTTACCGGCCTGGGAATCGCAAAACTAAATGAGGAACTGGCTGAAACGCGACAGAAAATAAAAGAACTGTCAGCCAATATCACCCAATCGAAAGATTATCTTCAACAACAGTTCAGCGAAAGCGAGGCGAGCCAACCCTCGTTACCAGACAATTATAGTTGGCAAGAATATCTAAAAGAGTTCGAAGAACAATTAAATCAACTCAAACAAACCTTGGATAGCCAACAACTTTCGCTGAATAAGCAACGGGAACTAGAACGTAAGCTATCCGACTCGACAACAGAACTGACAAGTGTAATCCGAAACAGTGAATCGCTAATCGCGGCATTGCAAAAGCAACTTGGTGACCAAGCAGATTACGATGCCAAACTACAAGCTCTGCGGCAGTCGCTGGTAGAACTTGAGCAGCAGGGGACTTCGATCAACGAAGAAATAGTACACCTCCAGCCCGAACAACTTCGAAAAGATAGTGATCGCCTCACACGTGCGATCAACCAACTACAACAGGAGCAGCGCGACGCTGATGTCGATCGTTCCAGCGCCTTAGAACGACTGCAGCACGATGGCACCGCGGATCCTAGCGAGGAAGTCGCTAAAGCCAAAGCCCATTACGAATACACCCAAAGTCGCTTTGATGAATTAAAACAGCAAGCCCATGCCTGGAAACTGTTGAAGTCGCTTTTCGAAGAAGAACAGAGAAAGCTGACCGATAGCCTGACGGAACCGCTCATTCAGCGACTTCAAACATATATTCAATGTGTCCTAAATGATTCGGCGACCGTCCAACTTGACCTCAATGAAGATGGATTCACTTCCCTCAAGATCGCTCGCGCGATCGATTCCAATATCCCCATCGACTTCGATAGCCTAAGCGGTGGAGCTAAAGAGCAAATAGCCGCAGCAACTCGCCTAGCCGTCGCCGAAGTATTAGCCAGTGAATCTGCAGATGGCCTACCCATCATCTTCGATGACTCTTTCTCTTATAGCGACTCACAGCGACTCGAATCGCTCCCCCATATGGTTGAACGAGCCAAAGATGCTGGCTTGCAGGTTATCATAGTCACCTGTAACCCTCACCTGTACGCAGGGCTCGGCGCCCATCGCGTGTCACTTTCGAAAACCTGATGACTTTTAATCTTCGCACAATAACCACCGAGCTGCATAAATTGGAGCAGGAATGATTTCCCTAGCAAAGTCACCAGGAAATTATCTTTGGGATGAACTGCAGATCGATCAGTCGATCGACTTGAATTTATCGAGCGATGATAAGCTCCTTGCAGATCCTATATTCCGAGGGAGCGACCCATCCCAGATCTTGCCCAATATCTCTCGCCGCAATAAAACATACCTGGAAACGGTAACGACAGCTATTCATACTTGCTTTCCTGGCCCAGGTAGCTGCATACGACAGTTATCGCTCGAGTGCACTTCAACTGACAACAGTCTTCCTCACTCATTGCGATTGACCGTTACCGAGAAGTCACCACCATGCACGATAAAGCTATTCGCATCACTCATTGACAATAATAACAACGTCTTGTGCGATGGCTTCGCGATCGTGACTACGCCCGATCACAAGCTTGGAGAAGCACAAGCTCTGGAATCCATTGGCCGGCGGCATCAGAACTACAAATTATTTCTAGGCCGAGTGAAACAGGAAAAACCAATCACCACCGCGGTGGTCTTTCCTTGTGATGAAATGTCTCTACAAGCTTGCCGAGAAGCTGTAGATGAAGAACTCATCCTTCCACTTCTAATAGGTCCCGAATCAAAAATCCGCGCTGTTGCAACGCGGCTCCAGTGGGACATTTCGCCCTATAAACTTTACCACTGTGATCATGCGCAAGCTGCTTCGTCCTTGGCAATGGACCTTGTGAATCGGCGCGAAGCGTCAATGGTCATGAAAGGTTCTTTGCACACAGACGATCTATTAAGAGAAGTCGTCAAACCACAAACTGGCTTGCGGACGGGTAGAAGAATTAGCCATGTGTTTGTGATCGATGTCCCAGGTATGGAACGCCCACTCTTCATTTCGGATGCAGCGATAAACATTGCTCCTGATTTGAAAACGAAGGTAGATATCACTCAGAATGCCATCGACCTTGCTCGAATCCTTGGCGTTGATTCACCGAAAGTTGCCATACTTTCCGCGATTGAAACTGTGAACCCAGACCTACCATCGTCTGTTGATGCAGCTCTACTCGCCAAGATGGCCGAGCGACATCAAATCACCGGGGCAACCGTGGATGGGCCACTAGCAATGGACAATGCCATTAATCTTCAAGCTGCACAAACCAAAGGAATCAAATCAGCAGTTGCGGGTAATGCTGATATCCTGATCGTCCCGAATATCGAGGCAGGTAATATGCTAGTCAAGGAGCTTACTTTTCTTGGCAATGCAGACTGCGCTGGTATCGTCGTGGGGGCGAAAGTTCCGATTGTGCTAACAAGTCGTGCTGATAATGTCATTTCGCGATTGGCCTCCTGTGCCGTAGCCGTCTTGATGCATCAACACCTACAAAGTCAAGAATAAGTGTGGCCACTATGATCCGGGCGCTAATTGTCAATGCTGGTTCATCAACCCTGAAGTTAGCAGCTTTTGAAATCAGCCCCACCGTGGAGAAAAAGGTGTGGCGAGGTCAACTCGACTGCACGGATCATCACCAAGCTTGCCAGCAACTTCTATCCACACTTAACGATACTCTCCCTGACTGGATCCCTACCGCGATTGGCCACCGAGTGGTGCATGGTGGTACGCAATTCATTCAACCTACATACGTGGATGAAGCGGTCGTGCAGCAATTACGCAACCTCACTCCTCTTGCACCATTACATCAACCAGCCAACATAGCAGGGATAGAAGCTACGCGTCAGCTTTTCCCAATGACTCCCCAGTTCGCTTGCTTTGACACAGCCTTTCATCGCGCCCGCTCCTTCGCCAGCGAAACCTATGCACTGCCGCGACATTTCTTTGAGCAAGGAGTGCGCCGCTATGGCTTTCATGGACTCTCTTATCAATTCATCTCTGCGGAACTTGCTACTCATCACCCCAACCTTCATTCGGGAAAGGTGATTATTTGCCATCTTGGCAATGGTGCAAGTATGGCTGCTGTCCATGGTGGTACTTGTGTAGAAACCACGATGGGCTTTACACCTACAGATGGCCTGCCGATGGGGACGCGTTGCGGACAGATCGATCCGGGTGTGTTACTTCACTTGATCGCAGAGAACAACTACACCGTTGACACATTGTCTCGCCTATTAACAAAGCAATCGGGATTGCTCGGTCTATCGGGTGGAATTTCAGGAGATATGCGCGATCTCCTCTCCAACCCTCATCCACATTGTCGCCAAGCAATCGACGTCTTTGTCTATCGGATTGCCTATTTCATCGGAGCACTGACCGCTTCCTTGCAAGGCCTCAACGGTATTGTCTTCACGGGTGGTATTGGAGAACATGCTCCGGCAATACGCGCCGATGTTATCAATCGATTGCAATGGCTCGGTGCTCAACTCGATACCGTAGCCAATCAACATAACCACCAGCTTATTTCGCTACCCCAATCCGCGGTAACGATCCTTGTCATTCCTACAGACGAAGAAAGAATGATTGCCCGGGCGATCATGAACCTCACCAGGCAAGACTCCAGTCAGTAGAAGCCGATCACTCGGACTGCCATTCGATGAATCGGTAGTCATCAGGTTGGCCTGCCATTTTCTTTTTCCTCAGGTAATCGCGTTCTTTCTCGAATCATCCTTAGCATCAGCAGCAATGGACTTGGTCGATCTCACCAATCTGCTTGATGCATTCTGGCTAAAATTAAAACTACTGAACCTTTTCACAGGGTAGGGGACTTTTTTGGGATCTTTGTGGAGTACCATCCCCATCTGCCAGCGATTCTCCTAGAATAAGACCGGCGTTCGGAAATAATAGCGGCCTGCAAGGAACAGACATGACCCAGACGATCGACTCATTCCTCGGCAAAATCCATCACGGCGATTGCTTGGAAGGATTGCGAAATGTTCCTTCAGAAAGTATCGATCTTGTATTTGCAGATCCACCCTTCAACATCGGCTACAAATACGACCAGTACGATGATCGCTTGGATTCAGAGAAGTACATTGATTGGTGCCATCAATGGATTCAGGAAATCTATCGCGCTCTCAAACCCACCGGAACATTTTGGTTAGCCATAGGTGATGAGTACGCGGCTGAACTCAAAATCGAATCTCAAAAGATTGGCTTTCATACTCGCTCCTGGGTCGTCTGGTACTACACTTTCGGTGTCCACTGCACCCATAAATTCACACGCTCCCATGCTCACTTGTTTTATTTCGTAAAAGATCCGAAAGCATTCACCTTCAACCCGGATGCTGTCGCGGTTCCATCAGCCCGACAATTGGTCTACGCCGATCGACGAGCCAATCCCAAAGGTCGCACTCCTGACGATACTTGGATTCTTCGCCCGCAAGATTGTCCCGAAGGTTTTACTCCAGAAGAAGACACTTGGTACTTTCCGCGAGTCAACGGCACGTTCAAGGAACGCGCTGGTTTCCATGGCTGTCAGATGCCAGAACAATTGCTGGGCAGAATCATCAGAGCCTGCTCCAATCCGAATGATGTTTTGCTGGATCCTTTTTCGGGCAGCAGCACAACCTTAGTAGTCGCCAAAAAATTAGAGCGAAACTTCTTTGGCTTTGAACTGTCAGAGGACTATGTAGCCAAGGGCATGGAGAGAATATCTCAGGCAGAACCAGGTATGCCACTTCTTGGGGCAGCCGAGCCGAAAGTGAGCGCGCTGCAAACGGGCGATCCAGCTTCGCCTACATCCAGAAAGCAGCGTCAACAAAAAAAATCGGGTAAGGGCCGGACCTCATCGCAGCAGCAACTGCTCGATATCACAGACGATAATCCCTAATCCCAATTCGAAGATCGCTCCAGTTCGGTAGCTTCCCTAAAGGTTCACCAGCAAAGCTATACGACGATTTGGCGAATCAATTCGAAATGCGTTGTAAATTATTCCCAAACATTTGTTTCATTGAGTATTTCGCGAATCGCTACACGATCCTGCTCGCTGAGATGCTGATACTTCTCAGCTTGATCACGACCGCTCAGAATCTCTTCAAATCGATTCTTGACAAACCGCTTCATCTCGATCGGCAAAGCCTTGAAAGATGGCGAGTAAATCAAATAGCTGCACGGATATTTCCAGAGACGGGTTTTCAAATCCAACTCCCGAAGTGAACGACCGCGCGAGTCATGAGGTCCTAGCGCAGAGAATCGTTCTGCAAAAGAACTCGTCCCCTCAATTGGTTCATGTAGCGGAGCTTCCTCGACCATCAGCATCGCATCAACTAAATCGTTCCCAGCGCTTCGAATCCGACTCTTAACACTGTCCAGCATTTCCTCTTTGGGAACACCTAGTGACTCATGCATGGTCGCTTGGTATTCCATAGCCTGACGTGTCATAAAACTTGCTTTTGTGAGCATATTGTGAACGACAATCTGATGCTCCATCACCATCAAAGCGACAATGTCACTATGCGGCGTTAGATATCTCTCCTTATTGAAATAGTTCGACAAGTCCTCGACATTGCTACCCGCTGAAAAATCAAAGTCGGCTGGCACTTCTCGACTCTTCACCAATACATTGCCCATGTGAGTTTGCTTACCATGCTTTCCTGTCACGTACCAACCACCCCAACGTTTCTCAATCGGCGTCTTGTAGTTCACATTGTGACTGCCTGCAGACAAGACAGGCATACCGCGAGCATCGACGAACATCGACCTGACTAAATGCCCAGGCACACTCTCTGTCCTTGAGGAACTGTGACAAGTCAAACAATTGTCAGTCTGACGAATCATCTTGGGCCGATCACTTTTCTCTTGATCAAGGGTGTAAAATACGGCTCCTAACTTCGCATCCACCGCTGAGATTTCGAGCACATCTCCTTGCTGACAATAACCGACGTAAACCTGATCATTAAAGTAGATCGCGCGCGGTGTTCTCGGCGAAATCCGCTGTACCTGTAGACTGGTCTTAGAAAAGACAAACATTTGCGAGTCCGCAGCTACCTGAAGTTCCTGCAGCAGACTCGGCAGATAGCCAAAGCGTTCGTCGTGAGAGAGTTGCGCGAGCCCACGATCCATATTCTCCTGCAATTCCGTAATCACATTCGCAGGCTCCGACTCGCTGTAACGAATCGGCGGTCGCTCGAAATCGTCTTGTGCCACAAGATCTTGTCTCGAGACCGATAGGGCTAGCCCGAATGTCAAAACCGAAGCTAACCACCCGCTGAGTTTCCCATCGATTCCTGCTGCTCGCCTACTCATGGTATCCCGGATTGCGACGTCCGCTCCATTTCGATTTCGATGACACGTTAACTGGAACCGCTGTCTCTATCTTTCAGCCAAGCTCCATCTAAATCGTACAGTTCAAGCTACCAATCCAATAATCGGATGTCAATATCCTATTTTTGAATAAAAAAGGGGTTTAAGGGGATATTCCGGGCTATGAGGGAGGTTTTTTTATGGTCGCAGGTTACCATGCAATCGTTTAACCCGTTGCCGCTAGGCTAGGTTTGCTACCGTTTGAGCTCTCAATCGTACTGAGTATCCAACCCTCATTACCATCTATGGTTTGAGCTCATGCTGCTCAAGACCTAGCCTGCCGGCAACGGGTTAAACGAAACGCTAGGCTAGGTTTGCTACCGTTTGAGCTCTCAATCGTACTGAGTATCCAACCCTCATTACCATCTATGGTTTGAGCTCATGCTGCTCAAGACCTAGCCTGCCGGTAACGGGTTAAACGAAACGCTAGGCTAG
>JAUMAI010000106.1:0-1911 GCA_032116775.1 Pirellula sp.
CTGGTGGTGTTGTCGTCGACTATTTGGGAATTGGTAGTGAACTCAAAAAAGCACTCAAGCTCTACACCGATGCAAAGGGCAAAGGGCAGCCGACGCTCAAGTCCGAGGAAGCTCTGACGATTTTAATTGAGAAAATGAGCGTGCTTCGAGGAATGTTCCACGGATTCGATTATACCAAGTATAAGGACAATGCACTCAATCTTCTGTTACCAGCCGCCAACCATGTCCTGGGCTTGGAAGAGGTAAACGGAAAGACTGGCAAAGCTAGGTTCCTCGATGTGATGGCCTCTGTCAACAAAGCGTATTCTCTCTGCAGTACGCTCGATGGTGCGGCTCAGTTCCATCTAGAGATTGCGTTCTTCTCTGCAGTCCGCGCCGCAATTGTGAAAGCAACTTCAGTCGATCATAAGCGAACAGAAGAATCGAAGAATTCCGCGATGAAGCAGATTCTCGACAATGCCATCGTTGCCGAGGGTGTTGTAGATGTCTTTGCGTTGGCGAATCTCAATAAGCCCAACATTGCGTTACTCTCCGAAGAGTTTTTGAATGATGTTCGCAAGATGCCGATGAAGAATCTGGCGGTCGAACTTCTCGAGCGTTTGCTGAAGGACGCCATTCGAGGCCGTTGCCGCACGAACGTTGTGCAAGAGAAGAAGTATACCGATCGGCTGATGGAGGCACTTCGCAAGTATCACAATCGAGCCATTGAAACGGCTCAGGTCATCGAAGAACTGATCGCGATGGCCAAGGATTTTCAAGCTGGCCTGAAGCGCGATGAAGCATTAGGGCTGAACCTAGACGAGCTTGCTTTCTATGATGCACTTGCAAACAACGAGAGTGCAGTTCGTGAAATGGGCGATGACACGCTTAAAAAGCTTGCGTCAGAGCTAACAGAAAAGCTACGTACGAGCACGACCGTCGATTGGCAGGTCCGCGAAAGCGTCCGCGCCCAGTTGCGATTGCTTGTGCGGCGTTTACTCCGACGCTACAAGTACCCGCCAGATCTGGAGATCGCGGCCATTGACCTTGTGATGAAACAAGCGGAAGCGTTGGCTGAGAATTGGACAAAGGACTAACGAAATCAACGGCAAAACGATTCGTATCCACTTGGTCAACGGCCAGCCCTCCGAGATTCTGACCGCTGAGATCATCAACTGGACGGGCAAGATCATCGTTGCGCCGCGATCGCTGCTGGCTGAGCTTGCGAAGCGTGAGGAAGTGAAGCGCACGGGTGTTTATTGCCTGCTCGGTCCGGATCCGGAGAATCCGGCTCGAGACAAGGTTTACGTCGGCGAAGGGGACAACGTCTTCAAGCGACTGACCGCGCATGATGACGACGAGTCCAAAGAGTTCTGGGTCCGCTGTGCGGTCGTCATCAGCAAGGACCAAAACATCACCAAGTCTCACGGAAGATACATCGAGAGTCGCCTGATCACGCTGGCAGAAAAAGCCGACCGAGCCACCATTCACAATGGTACCGCACCTCCG
Source organism: Pirellula sp. (assembly GCA_032116775.1). Taxonomy (GTDB): domain Bacteria; phylum Planctomycetota; class Planctomycetia; order Pirellulales; family Pirellulaceae; genus JAFLCP01. Next base: position 1,489 of record JAUMAI010000106.1, read on the forward strand.
ATCCCACCTTTGCCCGAACCCGACATCGCGGACATGGAATACTTCATCTCGCAGATGCAGCTTGTTCTTCCAGTATTGGGGTTCAACTTCCTACAGGCCAAGCCAGTGATCCAACCCGGAATCACCACCGATGTTTCGCCGATCTTCACCTACTCGCCATCCGGGGCGTCAGCAAGGGCCCAGGAGATCCATGGCGAGTTCGTCGTCTTCAAAGGCTCTAGAGCCCGAGTCACTGGACCACAAGGGTGGACGTCCTACCGTGGCCTTCGCGAACAGCTCGTCCTCGAAAAGAAACTCGTGCCTTGCGACTCGCCTGAATTCTACGTGTTTGCCGAGAACGTCGCCTTCTCAAGCCCAACCGCCGGAGCTGTGATCGTTAACGCTGGAAACGTCAGCGGTCGTATAGGATCTTGGCGAGTGGAA
>JAUMAI010000107.1:0-6359 GCA_032116775.1 Pirellula sp.
GCCCCCAGTGCAATCTCAGCCGACAATCCGGAACAACAATTCCACCAATCAGAAGCAAGTGACCAAGGAAGGCGAGAATGATCAAGAGAATCATGTCAAGCCAATAGCTCTAAGTGAGCTAACGCTCGACTACGCCCCTCATATACTTGCACTACAGTCCGAGGACGCTGCCTTCCCAGATACGGAACCAACTCATGACCAATCAGGAAATTGGGATGGCATTTCTTTATTAAGCGAACGGCAAAATCAAAACTTGTTTCCCTTTACTTGGCGCGGCTATCGCTTTTTGAAAAGGATTGGCTCTGGTGCCTCAGGGCGAGTTTATTTGTCAGAGGTTGATAACCAATCCAATGAATCGGTTGCGATAAAAGTCCTCCACCCACTTCAAACACAAAATATTAATGATCGAAAACGATTCTTACGGGAAATTGAGATCACCAAGTTACTATCCCATCGATCGATCATCGCCTTCAAAGAATGCGGAGATCACTATGGAACGATTTACATCGTGATGGAATATTGCAACGCAGGCAACCTTGCTCATTTATTGATGAGAAATAATCGCCTCAATGCGAGAAGAGCGATTCGACTGTTAGATCGCTTACTGACAGGACTTGAGGCAGCTCACAGCAGCGGAATCGTGCACCGCGATCTAAAACCGTCTAATATTCTGTTGCATAAGTTTCCCGATGGTACATTTCAACCGAAGATCGGTGATTTTGGCTTAGCGAAAAATTTCACGACGGCGGGCCATTCGAGTATGACCATGAATGGCTCCATCGGGGGCACCTGGGCCTACATGTCGCGCGAACAGTTACTCAACTTCCGCTTCGTATCGCCACAGTCAGACATTTGGAGCCTTGGAGCTATTGCATTCGAGATTCTTACCAAACAGCTGCCACGCCCCATCCCCAAGGGCCAAAGTCCAGTCGATATCATTCTCAATACACGTATTCCAGCGATTGAGACGGTTCTCTCCGACATTCCGCCGCAGCTCGCTGCGTTTGTAAATCGAGCTTTATCGGATGATCTGGAAATTCGTTTTCGGGATGCAATTCATATGCGTGAAGAATTGACGAAAGTAGCCGACGATTTGCAGATTCCTCTCTAAATCCTGACGCAATTGTCGGCACTGAGTAACTACTACCAAACTGCGTTTTCGATCGTCAGTGGATAGGCTATGTATTAAAAGCCTGGGTTCAAATCTGGAACCAACTCGTCAGCCACTAGATAGGAATGGTTAGTTGCTCGACAGGAATGATAACTCAAACGGTAGCAGACCTAGCCTGTCGGCTACGGGTTAAACGATGTTGCTGAAGACTAGGTCTGGAGCAGCTTGAGTCCACACCGCTTAATATTTCTATTGCAATTCGCAAACAACCAAAGACTACAGCCGAATGATAACTCAAACGGTAGCAGACCTAGCCTGTCGGCTACGGGTTAAACGATCGTGTCATTAGCACGCCCCGCATAAACCAAACAAAGCAAGACAGTTAGGGGGCTAGACTATTGAGGCAGCTCGTCTAGGTAGTGGTCTATTGATCGCCGACAGCCAGGCCGCTGATTTTAGCGAGCGCACACGGACAATTCTTGCATAACGACAACTAGTTCGTTATGGTTACTATCTGAGTAGCGCTGTCTTTGGGGGGACCATGAGTCAAGATCAACCAACTGCAAGTAGTGGCAACAGTTCGGATACAACCGCAAGCAGCTTGGAGGATATCTGCCGTGTTGCCATCGCTCAGTCGCTGCTAACCGAGGCAGAAATCAACGACATCACTCAGGCTCTGCTGAGCAGTCAAAGCACACTTACCCCCCAAGGCTTTGCCCGACAAGCAATTCAGATGGGCAAAATCACGCTTTTTCAAGCCAAACTTCTCTTGGCCAAAGATTCCGCCACACTTTCCTTGGGCCCCTATCTACTGCTGGATAAAATCGGCCAAGGAGGTATGGGTAGTGTCTATAAAGCTCGACATAAGTCGATGGACCGTATCGTTGCCCTAAAGGTACTGCGACGGAAAGGAGGACTAGCGCCGGACTCTATCAAACGCTTCCAGCGCGAAGTATTAGCTGCCGCGAAACTGATTCACCCCAACATCGTGACCGCTTTCGATGCCGGAGAACAAAACGGCATCCACTATCTAGTCATGGAATACGTTGACGCTGGAGACTTAAAGTCACTGATTGATCAGCAAGGGCCACTCCCAGTAGCCAAGGCGCTTCAATATGTCATGCAAGCCGCTCGAGGCTTGCAGTATGCCCATGATAAACAAATCATTCACCGAGATATTAAACCCGCTAACCTGCTTCTCGACCAAACTGGTTGCGTCAAAATCCTTGATCTCGGACTGGCGCGTATCGTCCGTGAACAAGCGGGCGAGGAGGATCACTCGTTGACCGCCGATGGTGCCTTGATGGGCACCGTCGATTTCCTTTCACCCGAGCAAAGCTTTGATACCAAGACAGCCGATGCGCGCAGTGATATCTATAGCTTGGGCTGCACGCTCTACACCCTGCTCACTGGCGAAGGTGTATTTCCTGCAGGGACGCTGGTTCAGAAAATCTTGGCTCATCGCGAATCACCAGCGCCTTCGGTTCGAGCTCGCCGAAACGACGTCCCCGAAGCGGTCGATAATTTGCTACAGAGAATGTTAGCTAAAAATCCTGCTGACCGGCCACAAAGCATGGCCCTCGTCGCAGAGGCACTGCAAAACATTCTATCCGGCAATACCGTCACAGATGCAGCACCTAAAATCACTCCGGCGACAACCTCCGAAGATGCTTTTTTGGAAACACTTATCGTGGGAGGTCAAGAGACCGTTACCAAGGACACAGCCCAAACGTTACCCCAGACAACATCTCCAACCTTACCTCAAGCTTTGGTATCGAACATCAAACCAAAACTTGCAGTTGCTCCCGTTGCTGCATCTCGCCCCAAAGCAAAGAAAGCACAGGGCAGGCCTTGGCTCATTGGCTTGGTAGGCGGATTGGTTTTACTCCTCCTCGGTGGTGGCATTGGCCTTACCTTCCTCGGTTCGACTCCGAAGCCCTTGATACTGAGCTTCAACCCCAATCAACTGCGTGACATCGCAGGGGCTTCAATTACGATCGATCAGCAACCGCATGGTTCGATCAGTCCCGGCCAAGATACGCTTGAAATTCCGACTGAAGAAGGTAAACATACTCTGCAAGTTGAAAAGCAGGGCTACGAACCATTCTCTCATACTTACGACACGGCATCAGAAGCTTCGCTTAATGTGGCAGTATCGCTGCGTAAGAAAAGTCTCCCACCTACCCCCGCTCCGAGTCCTATTCCATCGCCCACCCCTCCCGAACCATCGCCTAATCCGGCAGACTCATCAGCGATGGCCAATAATAACAAACCAACTCCCCCCGAGCCGGTTACGCCCCCATCGCCAACAGTTCCCGATACCCCTGCAACTCCGATGCCTGCTCCAACAGTTGGCGATAACGGACGGCCTACAACTCCCGAGAATACGAATTCCAAAGTGTTAGTGGTAGGTCTTGGAACGGGTGAGTTACCTGATCTCAATACTGCACTGCAACAAGCTCAACCGAACGATACTATTTTGATCAAGCACCGCGGGCCGCTGGACGTATCACCGATCGACTTAACAGGCAAGACTCCGCTTACGATTATCGGTGATCAACAAAGTGGTGTCGATTTTTGGCCAATTGTTCGCCAACGGCCCATATCCCCAGAGGAGTCTCAGAGAATTGCGCAGGATCCTTCAGCAAGTAAACCACTCTTTTACGGCGACAAACTTGAACTGCAGTTCAAAAAGTTACACTTGGCCTGCGGCGGTGCATCAAGAGCGCCTCTGGAGGCGTTATTCCGTTGCAAATCTGGGACGGTAGGGTTTGAAGACTGTACCGTTACCGCCTCGACTGACGAAGCAACTCTTTTTGCAGAGGGGCCCGCGATTCCTTTTATTCGACTGGAAGGTTCACGAACACAGCATTTGGATCTGAACTTCACTCGAACCTTAATTCGCGGTGCAAGACTAAAATCTCTAACACAGATTTCGGCGGATGGCAGCGTAACAATTTCGGGAGAACAGTTTGTCTGGGCAGCTGGTCAAGGAAATCTTATTGAGTTGGGGCAGGGTGGGAGTCGTGCGAAGTTGAAGCTTAAAAACAGCACCATCTACAACATCACTTCGGTGCTAGATATTCCTTCGTATCATTTGACCGGCAGTGATACTGACAACTTATTTGACCTCGAGCTGGATAAATCAATCATTTCCGCCAGGGAAAAAGGCACCTCGCAATTTGCGGTCATTAGTGACAGTGAAAATCAGGCGATTGACAACAACCGTTGGCAAAAACTACTTAAAGTCACGAGTACAAATTCAGTTCTTGCGAACTTTGACTCTTGGTTGCCAACTACAGACAAACTGAGGTCGATAGCGGAGTTTAGGACTTTATTACAGATCGACAAAACCGAACTAACCGACACACGGTCAAGATTTCGCGTCTACCCTGCAGGTGTGGAGTTACAAGAGGTCACAGCAGAAGACTTTGATGTTCCTCAAACGCCAGGTGGTAAAGGAACAAAGAAAGCGACGGAAGCCATTGAAGTGGTTGGGGCACAGGCTTCTGAATTACCAAACGTTTTGGCTCGGATATCCGAGCGACCAGTGGCAAGTGCGGAAGAAGCGGTCAAGCCTCGTGGTTTGCCGACTGTTATTGAAGTCAGCAAAAAGAATGGTCCGATTCGATCCCTAGAAGAAGCTTTTACAAAAGCACAGGGTGAAGATGTCGTCATTCAGATTACCGATAGCGAGACCTATATCCCGGCTCGAAATTTCGATGTGGATAGCAAAAGCGGAGTGCTTTACACAGAGAATGTGGCACATTTGACAATCAAAGCGGCCGATGGCGAGAGTCCGACCATCGTTATTAGCGATTCGCCTCAATATCAAGTTGGAACGGTTCCTGATTTAGCGCATTGGGAAGATACACCTCAATTATTCCTGTTCAGTACGCGCTGTCAGAGCATGTATTTTGAAGGGCTAAATTTTGTAACGGATATCAGTCGTAATATGCGGCATTCGGTGGTATTAACGACTGCAGGCAAGTTGCGTATGACCAATTGCAAGATATTAGATAACTCTACGGCAGCGCAATCTTATTTAAGTTTTTCTAATGGTTATGTCGTGGTAATTTCGTACAATCCTTCCGTGGCCTCTGAGGCGAGCCTGCCGGGAGCGGCAATCCATTGGATCGAGAATGTAATTATCGAGCATCCGCTGCCTCCCATTGACACGGTTCCCGAGCATTTTGTCACGCTTCCAACAGCGTTTTCAGTATCTGCTGGCGGGACGAGCACTCACATTCTTTTTCGAAATTCTGCGGTAGCAACAAACCATACCATTTTATTCAATGGTGCAGGTAATACTTGGCTCGAGATGGAGAACTGTACGTTTCATGGCCGTTTGGTCAGCATGCACAGCGCTCCCCGGTCAGCGAAGATTGAGGACTGTATTATTTTCTGTGCCCCGAATCCGGTCCTTTCTCTTCCGCCAGGTCTAGTTGACACCGTCAATGTGCGTGGAGGCAACAATGCGGTGTGGATGCTGAATGCACCACTTACAGCACAAACACGCAACATCGGGCCAATGCGTTGGATGCCAGGCCCATTGCTCACCAAACAGCCGCTCTTGGATCGCAATTATCAATTGAAAGGGCGTCAACCCGCTTCGACGATGGCAACCGATGGCGGAGCAGTAGGTATTCGCCTTGAAAAGCTTCTTAAATAGATGTGGGTATCAAGCTAGCCATGTGTTCTACAGACACGGCTGAAAACCATGCCTGCAGTAGTATCGGTATTTTGAATTTCATGCCTGCAGCTATAGGTCTCGATGTCCTCAATTCGATCGCGATGCAGCGGAGATCGGCTTGGGTAGAGCGGCTAAGCGCAACCGAGAGCTAGATCGTGAGGTGGAGATGATTTCCCCTCACCCCCAGCCCCTCTCCCCCTGGCGATTTTTGCTCCGCAAAAACGCCGGGGCGAGGGGAGCAAGTAGAGTATCGATTCTTCTATCCTTCTACTCAAAGAGATCGAGCGAAACGTAGAGCTCGTTAGGGTGAGGGTTAGGGTGAGGGCTAAGCGCAACCGAGAGCTAGATCGTGAGGTGGAGCTGATTCCCCCTCACCCCCAGCCCCTCTCCCCCTGGCGATTTTTGCTCCGCAAAAACGCCGGGGCGAGGGGAGCACTTAAAGATAGATTCTTTTCTCCCTCTCCTCGAAGAGATCGAGCGGAGCGCAGAGCTCGCCGGGGAGAGGGTCGGGGTGAGGGGCAAGTTGCGGTCGAGAGCTAGTTCACTATGAGTTCT
>JAUMAI010000108.1:0-4336 GCA_032116775.1 Pirellula sp.
CACTTTTAAATGCCAAGCACTTGGTAATCTTCGCTAGGTGCCGAGCACCATAGATTAGGCTACTGGCCTTGTTGAGGAACGCGGAGTCGCTTCTGAATGTCGGTTTCTAGAACGCCGAATACTGCTTCATGACGTTGTACTGACATTTGAAGAGCGGCTAGCAATCTCTTCGCAGTGAAGAAATTCATGATCACGCGCTGCTTAACCTGGATTGGATCTTTAGGCACACCTACTGGCTGAGGATTTAAGCCAAAGTCGACGATCAATTCTTCTGGAGAGCCAGTCACACGGCAAAAGTTTGCGTAGCAAGCAGTAGCGTCATCATCTTTGACTTGAACTTGGATTGGTTGTACTGTGGGGCGTTGAGCACCTTCCTGAGCTGTTTCGGAAGCATTTTCGTTTACACTCGACATAGTCTTCTCTCCGTAAAAAAATTCACCAAAACAAAAGTCTGAACTAGTTCAAAAGGAACAATGTCACGAACAGCCACCTGCTATAAATCGAAATGGAATGTTCGCGATAGGAATCGATAAAGTCTCCAGCCAAGTGATTTCCACCCGACATAAATTCTTGCTTGTCCACGGTAGCCGGGTCTTAGCATGGATGCTGGATCTTCTAGTGGAACCAGAGCTTGATAAGAAGTGCTGGTAGGGCGTAATTGGCCTGATTCGTCCATGGTGGAATTTAGCCTGCCACCAGTTTGACTGGTCATATTCGGCGAAGCGACTTCCATTTCGGCTTCTGAGATTCTGGTGATCTTACCTTGAAAGGTATCTAAGCGGGCTGCATCAAGCTTTATATCAACCTCATGCCCGACCTTAACAAGATCAATGTCTGCCTGGTCAATCGCTAAAACAGCCTCAGACTTTATGGGATCACCAATCAAGCAAAGTAAATCGGTTTCTGCGAAAAACGCTCCATCATTTTCGGCGGAGAACGGGTTTCCGCTCCAGGTTGGTAATCTTTCCATGCCATCTTTTCCAGCTTCTTTTGCCGGCGGTGGAAGGATTGTGCCACTTACAGGAGAACGAACTTCTAATAGCTCTGTTCGTTCTTTGACATTTTTAAGTTTTTCAGCTGCCGCATCACGAACTTCCCTTTGGGCACCCACCTGAGAGGCGATTTCACTATCCTGTGCACTCTGTTTTTCCATCATATCGAGTCGCACTTGAGCAACTTTAAGCTCGCCATCATATGCAACTTCCTTGAGACGTAGATCTACGTTCTCAAGCGTAGCGATGAGCTCGCCCTCCCGCACAAGATCGCCTGGTTTTTTATGCCACTTCACCATTCGGCCAGGTACAAGAGAATATACTCCGTGCGCATCCGTTGGTTGGACTTCGATGGCCGAGTCAACGTGGAAAGGAAATGGTACGAAGGCCACTACGCCAATCGCCACCAGTGCGACCGAGGTGGTCGCCAAAATACGTGACCTTTTCATTTTACTTGCCTTACCTGGTGTCTTAAAGAACTTGTATGTCGAAATGATCGGCTGGATCAACATTCCGAAAAGCCCTGAGAATGCTGCAATCTGTCCAAGGCGTTTTAATCCATACGGTTCAAGAACCTGATTGAGAAACATAAAGATACCGATAACGACAACCCATCGATAAATTCCAGCCGCTACGGTGAAGGCTGCAAACCAAAACTTATTGCGCTGGGGCAAAAATGGATTCTCTTGCAGTTCAAGACCTAAGCAGACGGTTTGAAACCAGCGCTTTAAAACCTCAGTACTCTTCTGCCGTAAATTCGGAATCTCAAGGATGTCCATCAATATGTAATAGCCGTCAAATCGCAGCAGCGGATTGCCGTTGAATACAACCGTGGATACCGAACAAACGAAGACAATTGCCAGCGCAAGGTAATTAACAAAGCCAGGGTCCGAATACCACCATACGAAGGTTGCGATCGAGGCTAAAATCAACTCGACGTACATACCTGCTGCACCGATGAAGACGCGTTGCCATTTATTGGGAAGCATCCATGAATCGGAAACATTACAATAAAGGCAAGGCGTAAATACCAGGAGCATCAAACCCATTTCGTGGCATTCACCGCCGAACTTCTTGCAACTCAAACCATGGCCAAATTCGTGAATGATCTTCACAACCGCCATCATCAAACCGAGCCATATCCAATTGTCGGCCGCAAAAAACTGCTCAAAGGTTGGCAGCTTTGTTTGGAACTTTTTAAAGTTGAGCAACACCAGCAGCAAGGCTGACATTGCCAAGCACAGCGTGCCTACAAGGGCCCCTGGCGTGAAGAGCCAACCAAACCAAGGCAGAAGTTTGTTGAGAATCCGTTCCGGGTCTATGCCTCGAAAACGCAGAGCGAAGATATTCGCAAATTTCCCGAGTACCTCTTTTTTACGCTTCTGATCACCACGACGTCGTAACTGCTGTCCTTGGCCATTCATCTGCGAAATCACCAGGCCGCTACGATGTAGCATTCCGATAAATTGCTGCAGATCTTGTAGAGTGATTCGTTGAGGGGCAAATTGCTTTTGGAATTCATCCTTGATCGTTTGCAAACTAGTTGCACCATCAAGCATGTTTAAGATGGCGTATTCTTCTTCGTGGAAGCGAAAATAGTTGAGGCCAACAGGTTCTTTGACTACCCAATACGATCTGCCATGATAACGATGGCGACGTGCCTCTAGGTCCGGGCGCTTGCGTATGCGCAACGGACGTGAGGCACTGTTTACCAGGCTCTCTGCCATCGTTGTCATAAATCACAGTTCTCCCGTCTAATCACTGGCGGTTTTGGGCAGCGGTGCACATCCGCAAAATTACGGCAATCCTCACACTGCACGAAGCCAAGCTTCTGGAGGCATGTGCTGGTGTGAAGTTCCCTTTAGTTACTTATTCTCGGAAACCTGTACAGCTTTCGCTGTTGCTACTTTGATTTTCATGCTGGCCGACATGCCTTCGCGAAATAACCATTGGCCTTCAATTTGCTGGTTAGGTATCTTGCTCCAAACTCGCACGCTTCCATCGGCGTCGACGATAGGGCTGACGAATCCAATGGTGCTTTCGATGATGACTGCCGGCATTTCTTTGGCAACCAAAACTTCAATCGTCACAGGTGCACCGAAAAGTGAGTGTGGCGAGAGTCGTTCTAGTCCTTTTGCGTTCCCTTCCACTCTAAGTTCCTCTACGGCAATCACCGTCAAAATTCGTTCACCTTCCTTGGCCCAGGAACCTTGCTTGAGATAACTATGAGCCACAACTCCGTCGAAGGGGGCTTTAATTTGACGCAAGGTTAACTGCACTTCTGCAGCTTTGACCTTTTCCTTCGCCACTAATGAAGACGCCTCGTTCTTGGCCTTCTCCAGTTCGGCAACACTGATGGAGAGCTTCGATTTCTCAGCTTCAAGTTTCTTGCGTCTTAGCTCGGATGGTGATGTCGCCCCTTTTTTCAGCAAATCGACAAAGTTTTCATATTCGGCTGACGCGACTTCAGAAACCTTTCTGGCATATAAGATATTCGATTCATCATCAGCTTGTTTTTCCGCTGCAAAGGATTCCTGAAGTGCGACTTCAAGTTCCGCTTTCGCAATTCTCTGGTCAAGGTTAACGATGACAGAATCCTTCGCTATCGCGTCACCTTCATCCACCAGCATTTCCGAAATGAGCCCGCTGGCTGGAGCCGAGATGTCGACTTTGCGTTCGTACTGAACTCCCGCGTTTCCTACAGTAACAAAGCCTTTGGGTGAGTCCTGAGCCGCAACGAACTGGCCAGTGAGAAAAAGGGTAACCGCGGAAACTGTGTAATAAAGGCGACATGTCATAAGGTTATGGTTTCTGAAAACGAATTTGAGTGTTTGAATGGTGAGGCTAATCGTTCTAACAGTGGTTATTTAAAACAGCAGATTGGCGTAGACCCACTCGACAACTTCATGGAACCAGACAAAAGCGGCAGACTGTTTTCCGCATTTAACATTGGCAATAACACGTGCCCCAGGCCGGCGACTGATGCCATCCATACTCTCAGGCTCGACCTTTAATTTGACAGCCGCACCTTCATCAGGATGTACTTCGGCTCGCTGATGAATTGCCTCTGGGCTGAGGGCTCCAACGAAGCGGACCGATGGATTCGTGGTTTGGACGAACTCAACATCCAAATTTTGATTGCCATTGTCAGAGACGGCTCGATCAAGGTACTTCATTCGTTTTTCTGGCATGTCGAGTTCTAAGTACCAGTCTTTACTTGGATCAGCGATCGCCAGCAGAACCTGTCCCGTGACCACCGGGCGGGATCGCAATACGCGTTTGACATCCCAGGTTACAACGATTCCATCAATCGGAGCTGTGCGGACAAGTGCGGCTTTTTTCTG
>JAUMAI010000109.1:0-8642 GCA_032116775.1 Pirellula sp.
ACCAGAATCAGCATACTCGGGTTGAGTGGAATCAGCGCAGGACGATTATAAATTCGGGCATAAAGATTAGAGCCACAACCAACAGCAAAGGCTCCGAGGAAAGCACCGAATTCAGCTCCGGCAGAACGCGCTCCAAAATAAGAGGCCGTAAAACCGAGTAAACTAACAATAAAAATGACGGGCCATTGTCGTGCTCGAGCGCGAAACAGTACAGCAAAGGCTGCGGGCGCCGCCAGAACTGCTAACCACCAAGCCCAACCAGGCAGTGGCCATAAAATCTCGCTGGGAATATCACGCCACTGCGCAAATAATCGCCAAGCTAACGCGACTCCGACAACCAACGTGAGTAGTTTCGCAATCGCGCCCGCCGTTCGCGCGACACCGGCCGATAAATGTCCCATAGCCAGTTCGGTCAACGCTACAGTCAATTGCAAACCGGGGAGCAATACCACCACCGAAGCTAAGGTCGCCAAACGATCATCCAGCGGAGCAATATATTTCGCAATACTCAGGGAAACCGTTGCTGCAAAGAACCCAGCGAGAGGGGCAAATAATCCACTCTCAACTCCAAGCTTACTAAGCAGAGGCTCAACCAACGCGAGAAAAAGTCCCAGTGCTAAAGCGACCAGCACTTCGATGCCACCCGCCCCAAACAAGACCGCCACAACCCCACAAGCCACACTACATGCAGCGGCCGTTGCCAAGAACCCATACGGAGCAGGCGCCGCAGCCACAGCTTCCATTCGTGATAAGGCGGTAGCCAAATCAAGTTTTCGTGCCTCGACTTCTTCTAGTATCTCATCAAACTCACCAAGCTTGCTCGCTTCGACTTCCCCTGCATCGACGCGTCTCAAGAACGTTCTTTCCTGATCTCCAGTCCCAAACGAGACGAGTAAAGCTGTGGGTGTATAAAGATAGACACCGGGTGTACTCAGCGTGTTTGAAAACTCCACCATCACTCGCTCTAAACGATGTGAGGGAGTGCCATAACGATGCAGTAACTCAGCCGTGCGCAGCAGAAATGCTTGTCGCTGTCGCTCTGGTATTCTTAACCAGTAGTCATCGAATGGAGGAATGGAGTTCGAATCAACCATATTGGGAACATATAGAATAAATCAAATGCGCCAATTGCGTTCGCAAGAACAGAGGCAAAATGAGCATCGAAAAAGAATAGCGTGGAGTAGACAGCAAACGCAGACCACTGAGAAGTAGGGGAATCAGCGTAGGGGAATCAGCGTGAAACCTGACAACTCGGTAGTTTGTAGCAGAGCAGGGGAGAGAGTACCTATCTTCCCTCGATAGCGCTGGCGACTCAGTCGAAATGACATTTCCTTGGTGCCAGCAACTTCTTTTAAGGAATAGTCCCCACGACATTCTCCTTACTTTCGTCTGACAACCAGCCGAGGTTATGCACCCTCATATGGATAGCTACATATATGGATAGCTCCAAAAGCTTCTGGAAACCGACGTGCCATACAGTGTACTTTTTATCTAATTTATTGAACAATGAAGCGACCGATCTGGTATCGATCGGTTTCTCCCACACTAACCGTACGGAAGCTTTGATCGCATTCCGAAAACCATCAATTTGCCATCAAAAGGTACTTATTCTGGGCAAATTGAAGACGAATCGGTGGGACTGCGTGAAGCTGTAATAGCTTCCAGCACATATTCAGTTAAAATGCTAGGGGTTTGTTTCATCGGATCAGGCGGTCCACCGCAAGTCATCGATCACATTTTAAGGGTTGGGAGTGAGAATCTGTGGCCAAGGAATGGACAGAGGATAATGCGTTTACCGAAACATGGAATGCGATCACGCATGCCGGTGGCTTCTTACTGAGTTTACCAGCAGTGATAGCGATGCTATGGATGGCGGATCGCCGTAACCCTGAACTGACCTGGGTTTGCCTCGCTTACGGTGCCAGTCTATCTGCCGTTTATCTTTTTTCGACACTTTCCCATGCGGTTCGTAATCCCCGCGTTCGCCATCGCATGCGATCGCTAGACCAAGGGGTAATCTTTCTACTGATCGCAGGCACCTATGCACCATTCATTTATGCCTTTACTGAAGGCATACCGCGCATCGCCATCATGATCGCAGTTTGGGTATTAGCTGGACTAGGCTTCTACTCAAAGGTTATTGCGCGACATCGGGTCGATGCCATGGTTCCAACGTTTTATCTCCTCTTGGGCTGGGGCCCTGCGATGATCTTGTTTCCATATGTTTCCTGGGGCTGCTTGGGAATGATGGCGATCGGAGGATTGTTGTATTCCGTGGGCACGATCTTCTTACACAACGATCATCGATCGTGGTACTATCATCCGATTTGGCATCTGCTAGTGATCCTGGCTAGCGCGTGTCATTATTTAGCGATTCTTTTTTTTGTGGTCCTGTAAGGGAGCTTGTTTCGATGCGGCTGTTTTTGTCGGCGCGTCTCTTACGCGCAGTTTTTTGCTTGTTGGCGATTACCTCATTCTCGTTATCAATACAAGCTGCTGAGCCTAAACAACCGAACATTATCCTCTTCTTCGCTGATGATCTTGGAGTATTCGATTTAGGCTGTTACGGACGCAGCGAACATAAAACACCCCGGCTGGACCAATTAGCAGCGGAAGGTGTTCGTTTCAATTGTGCCTATACGGCCCAACCGATCTGCTCTCCATCGCGTGCCGCTTTGATGACAGGGTTATACCCAGCCCGACTGCAACTCACCAATTTCCTCAATGGTCGCGCCGATGCAGATTCTCAGAAAATGTTGCAGCCGATCATCCAAGGTCAGCTACCGCTAGAAGAAGTCACCATTGCCGAACTGCTTAAAGAAGCCGGCTATAATACTGGACTTTTTGGAAAGTGGCATTTAGGTGGAGCCAAGTTTGGTCCCAAGCCACAAGGCTTTGATGTTGTACAGATGCCCAAGGCCAATACCAAGCCAACCGCTACCGAGGGTGGAAAAGGTGAATACGAGATCACAGAAGGTGTGATCCAGTTCATCGAGGAAAATAAAACGGGACCATTTTTTTGTTATGTCCCCCACAATACACCTCACATTCCTCTCGATGCGAAGCCTGAATTGGTCGGCAAGTATCAAGAGAGCTTTCATCCCGTCTACGCGGCTATGATGGAAACAATGGATGATAGTGTGGGGCGTGTTTTGGACAAACTGAAACAACTCGCCATCGACGATAATACGATCGTTATCTTCACAAGCGATAATGGTGGTTTGCATGTGCTCGAGTTTCCTGAAACTCCAGCGACACATTGTGGCCCCTATCGCGCTGGCAAAGGATATCTCTACGAAGGTGGACTACGCGAACCATTAATTATTCGCTGGCCCAATCAAATCAAAGGTGGCCAAGTCCTCGACCAACCTGTAATGCTGATTGACTTAATGCCCACGTTACTGGCAGCAGCTGGCTTAGACGTTAACAAAGTAACTGGTCCATTGGATGGAGCTAACCTACTCGGTTCCCTCACCAAAGCTGAATCCTTGCCAGAGCGAAATTTTTATTGGCATTTTCCGAACTATACCAACCAAGGAGGTCGCCCCGCCTCCGCAATTCGCTCGGGTAAATGGAAGCTAGTCGAGCAATTAGAGGATGGAAAACTTGAGCTTTATGATTTAGAGCAAGATGTTGGTGAGACAACCGACGTCGCTGCCCAACATGTCGATGTAGTCACCCAATTAGCCGACGATCTGAAGCAGTGGCGAAAGCGCGTTGGAGCCCAAGAACTGAAGCCCAATCCAAACTTTGACTCAGCTCTTCATCGTTCTCTTTATGTAGATCGTGACCCATCGAAATGGAAAGCCAAAGCAACTGCGAAAGAGACAGCCGAAGGTTGGCAACCATGGCGAGATACGATGAATCAAGTCGTAGCTGGACGAAAACCGAACGTTACTCCTGCCGATGGTGAAATTCGTTTACAAGCTCGCGATGCCAGGGTCCATGGCAAGCGAATTCGCTATGAACCTGAGCCCTACAAAAATGTCGTCGGCTATTGGACCGAAGTCGACGATTGGGTTGATTGGGAATTTCAGGTTCCAGAAGATGGAGACTATGAAGTTGAGATTCAATATGGCTGTGGCACTGGCGGCTCGGAAGTCGAAGTCCAAGTAGCGAACCAAGCCTTTTCATTCATTGTTCAGGACACTGGACATTTTCAAAAGATGATACTATTAACCAAGGAAATCGGAGTATTGAAGGCTGGCAAGACGACTCTTGCAGTACGCCCGAAAAGTAAACCGGGCATCGCAGTGATGGACATTCGCCGAATCGTTGTTCGAAAGACAAATGCGACTTAAATTTGGCAGATAGACGCGTTCGCGTTGCTTAGAAAGAGACTTGCGTTTCTGTATTAACATTTCCAAGAGTATTCAAAGCCAAGGGGCTGGACGACGTATTGATCGCCCAGCCCCTTGCAATTTCGTTTCTGTATTTGCCCAAAGTAGCAGCGAAGCCTACTACTCAACCTGACAGACTACAGATTCTTGTTCACGCTGCTCCACTGGTCGGTTGGTGGCAGTAGGCCCATACCGATCACTTCGTCGCGAAGCTTCGCCAAGTGGCCGTAAGAAACCTTGAGATCATTCATTTCCGTATCGGTGCCTTTCGGCATGGTGTAATGGACGCCATTATTGTCCAACGTGGTTTCCATCGCCATCAAGATATGCTTGAACTCACCTTGGTTAACGTAAGATCCGCTTGGCCAAGGGAAAGCATCTCCACCCATGACGGCGCGAACCATTGCCATCGATTGGTGCGAAGGGCTTTGGAATGAAGAGCGACCTCGCAATTGAATAATCGCCTTACCACCTTGAACTACATGACCTTTCAAGGCGCCCCATTGTTCATGAGTCAGCTTGTCAGTTCCGATCAGTTCGTTCAATGGTTTACCAGAGACCTTAGTGGTCGAAGCGAAGACTGCCATTTGCTCACCGTGGCCACCATAGGTACGGCAGCCGGTCACTTCGTCTTGTGGAACCTTGAAGTGTTGAGCTAAAGCGGTTTGCAGGCGGGTGCTATCCAAAGCAGCCAAGGTGCTGATGCACTCTGGTTTTAAACCGGAATGTACCAAGGCGATTAGGCCGGTAATGTCAGCTGGATTGAAAATAATGACCACAAACTTCACATCGGGGCAGTAGGCTTTGAGGTCTTTACCCAACTGAGAAGCAATTTCGGCATTACCACGCAATAAATCTTCGCGAGTCATACCATCTTTTCGAGGTGCTCCACCGGAGGAGACAATATACTTGGCTCCACTGAGAGCTTCCTTGATGTCGGTAGTCCAGGTAACGCGAGCACCTGGGAAAGCACAATGGTAAATCTCTTCTGCAGCCCCCTTCAAACCTGGTTCAAACGGATCATAGCCGCAGACGTTGGGGGTCAACCCCATGGTCAAAGCGGTTTGCATCAAGTTGGAACCGATCATACCGCCAGCCCCTAAAATGACTAGCTTATCATTGCACAGATATTTCATCGGATTGAATTCCCTCCAAACGGCATGCACCAACGAACGGAACGACGGAATAAAAAGTCGATTTGGACACGATCAACTCGGAAATTAGCTGTCGAATTCTTTTTCCGAATTGTTTTTTTCTGCGAGATTGACCTCGATCGTACCCCCATTGTTTCTATTCGACAAGTCGGCCAAAAAGTCTGGCAAAATTAGCCTTTGAACCAATTCCTTAACGGTCCGTCCAAGGTTTTCACAGGCGACCGACATTCGATCCTCTGGAAATGACAGGGAAGCGTGTTGACCAAACCTCCCATCCCTGCAGCCGATCTGGAAACCTGCTACGATAAATGCCCTTCGCATGAATGTGCGTTGCTGCACGGAAGCGAACCCGTCCTAACACAGTTTGGAAAGGATCCCATGTCGGGCTTTGAGCTAGCTGTAATAGCCTTAATGATTGTCATCAACAGCGTATTCGCGTGTTATGAAATCGCTCTGGCATCCGTGAATGTCGCTCGGCTCAAACACTTGACCGAGAAGAATGTCAGTGGATCAGCGTCTGCTCTCTACATGAAGGAAAACATGGAGGCAAGTCTCGCTGTCGTCCAGTTAGGCATTACGCTCGTAGGAGCGATTGCAGCAGCCGTGGGTGGAGCGAGTGCGGAGGAGAAACTGGCTCCTATTTTTGCCGCGGCTCTAGGGGTTTCGGAACGCCTATCCGAAGTAATCGCGATTGTGGCAATCGTTCTTCCGTTAACAGTGATCACGATCATTGCGGGTGAGCTTATTCCGAAAGTGTTCGGACTCAGAAATGCGGAATGGGTTACGCTGCGTCTCTCGACACCGATGCGTTGGTTTCTTTTCAGTGTATGGCCAGCAGTATGGATATTCGAAAACGTCACCATTGGCATTATGTCTTGGGGCGAGAAGAGAATGAAGAAGAAAGCCGTTGCCCATGGTGATCCGGAATTAGCACAATTACAGGAATTACGTGGTATCGCCGCCCTAGCAAGAGCTTCACGCTTGATTGGACACCGCGAAGAAAGAATTATCCAAGGCGCAACGGAAATTCCTTCTCGCCCTGTTCGCGATATCATGCTTGATATTGACGAAGTGAACATGTTTGCCGCTTCGGGTTCGCTGGCGGACCACCTTATTGCAGCCCACCTCGATATGCATACACGTTTTCCCGTTGTATCCAATAAAGAAGATCGGCAATCCGTCATCGGCTATGTCAATGTCAAAGACATCATTGCCGCCCTGCACCTAAACTCACAAAGATCCTCCATTCTATCGATACTTCGCCCAATTCCATCCTTTAACGAAGCACTGCCAGTCGCTTCCTGCCTTGAACAGTTGATGCGAGAACACACCCATATCGCTTTGGTGAGGAATGACAAAGGCCGAATTCTCGGGATGGTAACCCTGGAGGATATATTAGAAGAATTAGTTGGTGAGATTGGCGACGAATACGATCGTCTACCGTTCCACCTCAGCGGTTCCGACCACAACTGGGTCGTTGGCGGAGGATTAACACTCGAGAAGTTCAACTCTGTGACCGGCATCGATTTAAACACTATCGCAACCTATCCTAAAGCGGTCACCGTTAGCGATTGGATCTGTGCCCACTACGATCCCGATGGAACAGTCAAAGGTGGTGAAATTATCGAACAGGGAAATATTCGCATCGTCATCCGCAAAGTTCGTCGCCACAAAGTTCAAGAGGCTTACATAACGACTCTGGTAAAAACTTAAAGTAGGCAATCACTTTTCAGCGGCCTTGGATTGCTTTGCCCCCCAGGGATTACGATAAATTCTGGCAATCTTCTCGGGATTGACACCCAGGTGATAACAGATCAGGCAGATTTGGTTCAGCAGGGTCGTATAACAGATACCTCGACGTTGCCAGCGTCTAGCCGAGGTTTGCACTCGTTGGGGTAGCAGAGCAATCTTCGATCGCTTTCCGTTTTGTCGGATATTTTTAAACCGACGCACAAATTCGTAATCTTCCATGATCGGCATTTTCTTAAATCCATTGAGCCCGTAAAAAACGTCGCTCCTCATAAAAAACGCCTGATCTCCGTAGGGCAAACCACACAAACGAGAGCGAAGAACTACTCCAAGCTCCAAGATGCGGAAGATAAAGTGTTGATCCTCAATACCTAATTGGAAGCAACCGAGAGAATCAGGTTGATTTGCAATTGCATCATCGATTGCACTGCGGTAGTCCCTCGGAACGAGCGTATCAGCGTGCAAAAAAAGTAGCGTTGCTCCGGTAGCGACGGCTGCCGCCGCATTCAACTGCTGTGATCTTCCTCGCGCCGATCGAATAATCTTACATCCGAATCGTTCAGCGATCGCGACCGTTTCGTCATGACTGCCAGCATCCGCCACGATAACTTCCAACTGTTCGTTAGGACTACCTAGGGCTGTTAACGTTCGTGGTAAACAACTCTCTTCGTTTAACGTTGGAATGATTACTGACAGACGATCACTCTTCCTCGGAAAGATCGTACTGGTTGTTTGATGCCAATGAGAGTTCAGAGACCGGAGGGGCAGCAAATCCTCCGGCTCATCGACATCTGCTAGCGTCCGAAGTGACTGATAAGTCAAATGGGCTTTATTCAATTGCGAAATTGTTTGCTCAAGAACCTGGGAACTACTCCAACTTATCTGCTGAAAAATAGTGGGGTTATCCTTTTTCAGCCCAATCAGGTAATAGCCACCATCCCAGGCAGGCCCCAGCACTGTGTCTTCGCGATCTAGGGCCGTAAACGCGGCCACCAAATGCTCGACAGCGAGCTCCGCACAATCGGTACCTACTACCACTAGTTGACTTGCACCGCGAGAAAACGCTTCTGCGGTAGCGTGGGATAATCGTGCGCCCAGATCGTCGCCGGTTTGCAAACGAATATCATACTCAGAGCCGAAACAATCCTGAGCCTGCTCGATGCTCCCTCCAGCGATCCAGAGCGTAATATGGACTGGGCATATCTGGCGTAGTTCATTGGCCAAACCAAGAGTGTGCCTGAGAAGAAGCTCATAAACCGCATTAGCCCGTTCGGGGCCGAGAGCTGGAATGAGCCTCGTCTTGGTCCTGCCTGGCTCCGGAATCTTGGCGAAGATCAACAAGTGTCTTGTTGTCATTTACGAATTACGACCCCAAAAAACGACAGGACTTCATTGGCAC
>JAUMAI010000110.1:0-3275 GCA_032116775.1 Pirellula sp.
GGCTAAGATTCCTGGTACCGAGCGTTTACAGCCATTGTCTTCAGATCGCGCTGCAACTGCCGCGATGCATGGCTATGTGACGAAGTATCCGTTACGAGTCACAGCCGAGTCGAAATTTCGCAAGGGCTTTTTTGATCGTAAGAAGATGGGATTTGCTATTCCTGTCAGCCAATGGCTAGCCAGCGATTCGTTCTTTCCTCAACTTTCGGAACTACTCATTTCCCCGACAAGTCGCTTGCTTCAATATTTCAATCGCGAGACAATCTCACACCTGCTAGCTGAACACAAAGCGACCCAAAGCCACGGCCAACAGCTTTGGAACCTACTCTTTCTAAGCAAATGGCTTGAACATACCAAATTGTAATTCACCCATCGTTTTCACAACCACATGCTCGAATCGTTAAAATCCTTCTTTCGTGTTCTCAAATGGATGCATCAACCGGACGCTGCTGCTGCGTTGGGCGAATTGCTGGAAGAGTATCGACTGCGCAAGAAGGTCATGCACCATCATCCACAATTTGTGGTAGAGCCGGGCGTAATTTTATTAGGCTACTCACAAGAGTATCTCAGTGTCAGCCAGGGTCGAGTCGCCAAGGGAACCATTTTAAGCTTTGGCGATTCGGTAACCGGTTATGGTAAGATTTCGATTGGCAGCGGAACTTGGATTGGGCAGTACAACAATATTCGCTCTTCCCATGCCGCTCCGATCACGATTGGAAAAAAGTGCTTAATATCGCAGTTCTGCACGTTGATAGGGGCGAATCACAATCTTGAGCTTGATCGTCCGATCATGGATCAGTCGCTAGAGGAACGGCGATCGGGCATCATCCTTGGTGATGATGTTTGGCTGGGGGCAGGTGTTGTGGTTTTACCTGGCGTAACCATTGGCACCGGGGCAGTCGTTGGGGCAGGTAGCATCGTAACTCGCAACATTCCGGATCATGAGATCTGGCTGGGGAATCCTGCTCGCAAGCATCGAGAGAGAAGCTAGCTAGCGAAAGGTGCAGCCTTTGCGGGTATTAACTAAAGCATGCAAAAACTGAAGGAAAAAATTGGCTGCTGGCTTCATGAGCGCAAGGATCTGGAGTTAGCCTTGCTGGGTCTAACCCGCAAATCGTGGCTTGATCTTTGCAATCGCCAAGAGCGAGTCGTTGTCGATCCTGACTCGGGAGGTCGCGTGTGTCAGTGGCGTGACTCCTCAATGCTGACTCTAGCCCGCGTTTTTCCCCGGGCGGGCGCAAGACTTTTGCGGTACGCTCTTGGGCGCTGGCCTTTTGAATTCAATTTCCAGGCGGAAAGACTGACGACGGATAAGCCACTTGCTTCTGTCTTGATTGCTATCGGCGGTACCGCGCGACTCGAGCAATTCCGGTTGGTGCTCGCTTCGCTGCGAGCTCAATCGATGTCTGAATTAGAAATCATAGTCGTCGAGCAAAGCGAGCGACGGGAGATTCAGGATCATTTACCGAGCGATGTTATTTACCTTCATGATGCTTACGACACGACAGGTGGATTTAATAAAAGTAGGGCGTTAAATATCGGCGCCCGGCAGGCTCGAGGAGAGCATCTTTTGATCCATGATGGCGACTATATGGTGCCTCGGGAGTACGCGGCGGAGTGCGTGAGGGTGTTGAGAACAGTCGAGGGAGTGCGTCCGGGGCGTTTTAACTTTCACTTGGATCAAGCCAGTACTTTCGAGACAATCCGCACAAAAGGAACTTTGAATCGCATCCGATTGGAGTATGTAGTGCAAAACAATCCGACACCGATGGCGGTGCGGCGTAAAAGCTATTGGGAAATCGGGGGACATGACGAAGCGTTTGTTGGTTGGGGAGGTGAAGATGTCGAGTTCTTATCGCGTCTTCGTACTCGGTCAGTGTGTGAAGGTGGCTGGTTACCCGTTATCCACTTGTGGCATCCGCCGGCTCCCAAGAAAGCGAGTGGCGACCGGAATCAGGAGCAACAGGATTATCTACTCTCGTTGGATCCGGAAATGAGAATTCAGCGTCTGAGGCAAGAAAAGTAAATTCGGCCCATGTCAACCGATAATTTAGACCGAGCGCCAGTAACGCTACGATTCGAATGTTTTGGCAATTCATGCCACGATACGGTGACAATAGAGCTGCCCAATGGTTCTGCATTATTTGACTTTGAGCAGGGTGAATCACGTGATACGCGATATCACGCAGGACTCTTTTTCGACTATCACGCTGCTTCTTGGAAAAACTATTTGCGTTATCCGTGGAATCGGCGAATCGCGGTGCTGGGAGAACCAAACGCCAGCGAACTTTTTTTGGCCGACTCCCGCCTGGGTCAGCGCTTTCGCATGGTATTCACGCATGACGAACGTCTTCTTCGCTTAGGTCAGAATTATGCGCACCAGCCTTTTGGGACCTCCTGGCTGAACGTTGACATTAGGAACGACACGCTGTATCCCAAAAATAAACTTGTGTCGATGATTGGTGCACCACATCCAGAAGCTCGAGCTGGTCATGCATTGCGTAACGAAGTGATCGCTCGGCTACAGCAGCGTGGAGGAGTTGACCAGTTTGGTAAGGGGATTCGTTGGATCGAAAACAAAATCGAGGGTCTCCAAGATTATGCGTTTTCGATCGCCATGGAGAACTGCAGTCGCAACTATTATTTCACTGAGAAAATTATCGATTGTTTTTTAACGGATACGATTCCGATTTATTGGGGTTGCCCTGGAATCGATCAATATTTTGATCCGCGGGGTTACCTACATTTTCAGACGATGGAGGAACTTGAGAAGATTCTTACTGAACTCTCGTGGGACAAGTATTCGTCGATGATTCCTTATTGCCGAGCTAATCGGGCCAGAGCCGTCGACAGACGATTAGCCACGCGGCAACAATACTTTGAGAGATTGACAACGACACTTGAGCAGACTATTTCGCCGTCGTATTCGCTCTGTCGACCGAATCTTCTCTCTTACGCCCACCATATTTACAAGACACTTTGCAAAGCTGTTAGCGCAAATTAACACTAAGAAAGTGCCTCGTCAGCAGAATTTGTGGGTCGATTCTGGCTCTGGAAGTGATCCTAGCTGATGATATCGGGCAATTTCAATCTTTTCATAGGATTTAAATCCGTACGCTTTTCTCATGGCTAGTTTGGCTTTGTTATTGAAGCCTTCCACGATGCCGTTAGAAATTCCCCATTAGCTGAAAACCAACTCAGAATGAGTGTCTTGTGTTTCAGTAGCGTTCGCGCTGCATCCTGCATCGGACCGATTCGAGATCGCTTGGCTCGCA
>JAUMAI010000111.1:0-2405 GCA_032116775.1 Pirellula sp.
AGGTTTGCCAATCTTGGTGGCTAATTCCTCTCGGTTAAGTTGGAGTTTCCCAAGTTGGTCTTCCAGCTCTTTGAGCTTAGCAGTTTGTTCTGCGGTCATCGGTTTTGCAAAAAGAGTTTGCAAAAAAGTGGTGGCTCCTAACTTGCCACCCGACGAATAGTCGTAAATACCCACAGCCGCTAATCCAATCGCAGAGCCAAAAATGATGAGCGGTAGAAGATTTTTTCTCTTGGGCTGGAGCGAATCAGGCTGCGGCGATGACACGGCAGGTCAATCCTCTGAAGGTGATAGAAGTTGTTAAACGTGTGGGATTTGGCAATCGCTTTTTGCAGAAGTTAAGTACCAGTCACTCCCCCTCAGGTGAGCAGTATATCGCTCTGTTCAGGGTAATTCCACGGTTTCGCGGTGTAGAACTGCGGAGAATATTGTCGGGCTGTGGAAAAATAGACTGTCGTTTTCAACTTTATTGAATTCTTCATGCTGCGACATGTTACCCACAAAAGATACTCTGTTATAAAAAATCATACTGTTAGGTAATCGGAGAGAAATCGTTTTGTTTTGTAGAGAGCCTAACAGGGAACTTATTTTTGTCAGTCGAGTACCGCAAAGCTAATTGGATTAAGTGTTGAAAAGATGATTGGAAAACAGAAGCCTAGAGTTTTGGGATATACAGTAATTCTGATGCTCCTCTGCGCTCAGATCTTGATGGCCCAAGATCTGCAAGTGAAGCCTCTTACAAAAATTGCGTTTGGATCGTGCGCTACTCAGCAGAGCCCTTGTCCAATATGGAAAGAGATTGGACGTTATGCGCCTGACTTGCTGCTACTGCTGGGAGATAATGTTTATGCGGATGTGGTAGATGGGAAGTTGATACCTTCTACGCCGGATCGTATTCGCCAGGCTTATGAAATGTTAGCCAAAGATGAAGGATTTGCTTCCCTTCAGAAATCAACTCCCATTATGGCCGTCTGGGATGATCATGATTTTGGCGATAATGATGCGGGCGTAGAGTGGATACATAAAGAGGTAGCTGCTGAGATTTTTCATGATTTTTTTGCAACTCCTAAGGATTCTCCTCGGCGAAAGCAGGCTGGGGTATATGACGCAAAGATATTTGGACCCGTCGGCAAGAGAGTACAGATCATTCTGCTTGATACGCGCTATTGGAGAACGGAATTAGCAAAAGCTAAAGCTCCCTTTCCGGGTACTCGAACTATTCCCTATGCACCGGCCATTGGACCGCAAGCGACGATTCTCGGAGAACAACAATGGAAGTGGTTGGAGGAACAGTTAAAACAGCCTGCTGAAGTACGATTGATCGGCAGTAGTATTCAGGTTATCAGCGACGAGCATCCATATGAAAAGTGGGATAATTTTCCTGAGGAGCGCGAGCGACTATATAGAACGATCCGTCAATGCCAGGCTAGCGGTGTTGTGCTTCTAAGCGGAGATCGGCATCTGGGAGAAATCTCTATAGATACTGAAGCGGTTGGCTATCCATTGCACGATATAACCGCGAGTGGTTTGAATCAGGCGAACAGAAAGTGGCGTACGATTGAGTCTAACAGTAAACGGATCGCCGCCTTGCAGTGGGGAAACCATTTTGGTTCTATCGAAATCGACTGGAATGTTGCGGATCCGATCATCAAATTGCAACTTCGCCATGAGGATGGTGAACTCGCAGTCCAAACGCACATTCCCTCGAGTGAACTGCGCGCACAAGCGACTGAAGTTGCTCCACCCTCGGGCGTGCTCACGGTTGCTCAGGCTTTGCAAAAAAACGAGGGTGAGGAAGTGCAAGTGCAAGTGACAGTCCGCAGCGGTAAAGCCATCAAGACTCCAACTCGTCTTCTATTAAATTCTCAGGCCGATTATCGCAGCGAGAGGAATCTAACTCTTGTCTTGCAGGAAACTGCGACCGAAGGTACATGGCATGGGGCAACTGTCGAAACATTTCTAAATCGAGTGGTGCGAGTAAGAGGCAAAATCACTCTCTTCAATGGTCGCAAACAGGTCGAAGTGAGCAAGCCTGATGATATCCAAATCGTCACTCCATAGGATGTGGTGATCAAAGTTGCTTGATGTCTGCAAGAATCGTTTAACTCGGGGCCGTACGGCTAGTTTTGCTACCGTTTGGGTTCAAACTAGTACAGAACTAGGCTACGGATAAGGGTTGAACGAGCGTGGCTTGGCTTGGGCTTGTAGAGGGCTCAAGCTTATTAGACACTGAGAAAATACTCTGTAGCTACCAAGCCCCGATTGGGAGATGTTGAGACTGGGTAAAGACAAGATTGGGAACCGCGGCTAAAAATGAGCGTCTATTCCTATCTATCAAGGTTAGTTTCCCATTGAGAGTTTGTTGATAGAGCACATTCGATTAAAAACGTTAAGGAGTCTCCATGTCG
>JAUMAI010000112.1:0-15433 GCA_032116775.1 Pirellula sp.
GGACTACTGTTTGCTAGCTTCCAACACCGGCCTCCTGACAGCGATTGTGCCAGCGTTCCGAGAGTCCGCAGCGTCAGCGCAAGGCCCGTCCCAGAATTGCTTCGCTTGCGAAAAGTTAGCTGGAGAGGATGGAACAGCGATAGTTGCAGACCTGACTCAAGAAGGCGGGGAAACAGTTAAGCGAAGATTTGCTGAACCACCTTGCCATGTATATCGGTCAAGCGGAAGTCACGACCAGCGTACCGATACGTCAGCCTCTCATGATCGAGGCCCATTAGTGCTAGAATCGTGGCATGAAAATCATGCAGATGGACCTTATTCTCAACTGCGTAATACCCATATTCGTCCGTGTTTCCAAAATGAAAACCACCCTTCACACCACCACCCGCAAACCACGCAGTAAAGCCCTCGGGATTATGATCTCGACCGTTAGTCCCCTCAGCCACCGGAGTGCGTCCAAATTCACCACTCCAGATCACCAAAGTATCCTCCAGCAGCCCTCGCTGCTTCAGATCGGTCAACAACGCGGCAATAGGCAGGTCTACCTCTTTTGCATTTTTGTCGTGACCCTTCTTCAGATCCGAATGCTGATCCCATTGCACGAACGCATCGCTATGCGTGACCTGCACATACCGCACCCCGCGCTCGATCAAACGACGAGCTAGTAAACACTGCCGACCAAAATTGGCCGTCATCTTATCATTAAGACCATACATTTCATGAGTTGCTGCCGTCTCCTGATTTAAATCCTCAGCCAACGGCATCTCAGCCTGCATGCGATACGCCAATTCCATCGAGGCTATACGACTCTCCAAGATTTCATCCACAGCCCCTTGCTGCATCCGTTGCTGATGGAGCTCACGCAACAAATCGAGTTGCTGTCGCTGCACCTCACGAGGAACCCCGGTCGCACTCTTTATAAATCGCACCTGAGCTTGATCGCTGGGCATGCTCGCATTACCGAGCGGCGTTCCCTGGTAAATCGCTGGCAAGAACGCACTTCCCCAATTGTTAACACCCCCATGTGCAAGTGTGGGACAGATCGTCACAAAACCTGGAAGATCGCTATTTTCGGTACCTAGCCCATAAGAGAGCCAAGCACCTAAACTCGGACGAACAAACGAATCGCTGCCAGTATGTAGCTTAAGTAGAGCACCACCATGTGCCGCGTTCGTTCCATGTAATGAGTGCAGGAAACAAATTTCATCTACATGTTTAGCTACATTCGGGAACAATTCGCTTACGTAACTTCCCGACTCGCCATATCGGGCAAAACGCCATGGCGAAGCCAGCAACTTGCCTGTCTTAGCAAATTGCACTCGCGGCTTATCAAAAGGCAACTCCTTACCATCATCCTTCTGCAGCTGCGGCTTATAATCAAACGTATCGATATGTGATGGACCACCTTTCATAAAAAGAAAGATGGCTCGCTTGGCTCGCGCTGGAAAATGAGGCTGCCGAGTATGCAAAGCACTTTCGAATGACGTTCCACCCAAAGCACTCTGTGCGGCCGACTCACCCATCAAAGCAGCGGCCGCTAGATATCCGAAACCAATAGCTGAGTGCCGCAACATCTCTCGTCGTCCACAGCCAGCAGCTTGGCACTCATGCACTAACTCCGCTGGTATCTGACTTCTATGCATCACTCACCTCACAAATAAGAAATCGTTAGATGCAATAGCAGCCTGGCATAAGTGAGCCCACCGCTCTGCGCGGTGCTCCGCATCCGCTTGTGCCACGAAACGCAACATCGATTCGCACTCGCTCGCTGTCGCTGGTCGGCCGTAGAGAGACAACACAATATGCTCAACCCTCTGTAAGTCACTCCACTCCGCTTGCGACAATACTCGCTTTGCCAAACCATCTGCCGCCTCATGAACGAGCCCACTATTGAGCATAAATAAGGCCTGTGGCGCAACCACCGTAGACCCTCGATCACCCTGAACGGTCGCGGCGTCCGAATAATCAAATAGATCAAATAAATCATACAGATGATTGCGAATCACTGGTAAATACACAGCCCGAAGATGGCTGTCATACTTCGTCCGATCAATCGATGTATGGTCAAACAGAAACTCGCGATTCCCAACATGCAGCAGCGAAGTTCCTCGAGCTAAATCGAGCTGACCACAAGAAGCTAACAGAAAATCACGAATCGCTTCAGCTTCAAGTCGTCTCAATGGATAGCGCCAGAGCAAGCGATTCTCAGGATCCTTCGCCAGCATCTCTTCATTCAACTCTCCTGACTGAGAATACGTAGCTGATCCAACAATCAGCCTATGCAAATGCTTTAACGACCAACCAGAATGAATGAGCTCACTGGCTAACCAATCTAGAAGCTCAGGATGCGATGGACGTTCCCCCAACGCACCAAAATTATCGGTAGACGCTACCAAGCCACGGCCAAAATGCCACCGCCATACTCGATTAGCAATCACCCTTGCCGTCAGCGGATGCCTAGGAGATGTCATCCAACTAGCCAGTTCTAACCGGCCACTCTGACCCTCATTGGTGATAGATTTATCTTCTTCAGTTAACACGTCAGGAAAACGACGCTCAACTTTAGAAGCCAAAACCAAGTGGTTTCCGCGAACATGTACCGGTACGTCCTGTACGGTCCCTTCCTTAACACCCATCACAGTCGGAAGAACTGGAAGAACCTTCTGTAAAGCAGCGATACGCTCTGTCAGTGACTGCTTCTCGCCTTCCGTCGCTCCATCAGCAGCTAATTGGCTCAGACGCGACTTGAGCTCCTCAATCTCCTGCTGCTTGGCGGTTAACTCGGCCTCTTCTTCCTCAGAGGCTATCTGATTCTCGTGCCACTTCGCAATTTTTGTAAAACTATCCATGGTGTGAGTGCTCTTAAACACTCCGGCTAAACCATAGTAGTCTTCAGTCGATACGGGATCGAACTTATGGTCATGGCAACGAGCACAACCGAACGTCATCCCCAAAACAGCCTTTCCCAATGTATCGATCTGCTCGTCGACGATATCCATCTCCATCTTGCGTTCATCGACTTCAGCTAAAACTTTTGGTCCTAGAGCGAGAAATGCTGTAGCCGTCAATTGGCTATTTCGCTGCTCGCGAGTCTCGAACGGAAGCAAGTCGCCAGCGACTTGTTCCGTGATAAAACGATCATACGGTTTGTCTGCATTCAGACTGTCAATGATATAGTTTCGATAGCGCCAAGCAGTACCGTGCGCGATATTCTCATCAAGACCATTCGAATCCGCATAGCGTACGACATCCATCCAAAACCGACCCCAACGCTCTCCATAACGTGGCGAAGCAAGCAACCGTTCGATCACGCGATCATTAGCATCCGGATTTTGATCCGCCAGAAAATTTGTTATCTCTTCAACGGTAGGTGGTAAACCAGTCAAGTCGAATGTCACTCGCCTTAACCAATCACTTTTATGACTCGCTGGATTCGATTTAATCCCTAATTCGACTTGCTCGTTTAGAACGAATAAGTCAATTGGATTCGAGACTTGCTGACTACCAGCTACATCTAGTACGGGCAAAGCTGGACGATGAATGGGTTGAAACGACCAGTGGCTCTTATCAACGCGCCGACTCTGCCCCGCTTCCTTCGGCGATTGCTTCTCCATTTCAACCGCTGGCATGATGGCACCCGTATCAATCCAGCGCTCAATGTCCGCAATTTGATTGGACGACAGCTTGGGCAAAGGCGCCGGTGGCATCTCCAGCAGCGAGTCGACATGCCTCACAGCGGCAACTACCAAGCTCCCTGACGCTGCACCAGGTAACACCGCCGCTCCAGAATCTCCCCCGAGTACGATTCCTTCGGGAGTGTCTAACCTCAATCCACCTTCCTGCTTTTCGGGCCCATGACAGGCGACGCAATGATCATGAAACAGAGGGCGGATCTTGTTCTCAAAGAAAGCAATCGCTGCAGCTTTATCCTCACTTGACTTGAGCGCAGCTTCTACGTCCTCGCTGGGATTTTGAGCCAGCGCAGCAGAAAAGAAGACAAACAAGGATGATAAAAGCAGGGCGGGAATGCCAAGGTGGGAGGTAGCCATAGCTTTATTTTGGTCGATTTCGAGGGTCAACTCAAGCTTTTTGCTGTTTACCACTTCGATTCTTCGGCGATAAAATGGATAAGGCGTTAACGAAATTGGCTGCTAGTAACATTCCGCTGCGGAAAACGATCCTCAACGATTTTCGCCACCGCGTTAGCAGCACACTTTACCTAATGCTCCAACCCACCCATTTTATTCCCCACCCAAAATGATCGACTCCAAGATCTCGAGACTCTTGCCAGAGCTTCTCACCGTTCCTGGACGAATTGATCTGTAGGTTGAAGTCATGCTTGCCGTCGGCCGTTTACAACTTCGCCTCCCTCTAGTCGTAGTTTTAGCGGCAACTTGTCTAGCCAATAGTGCCACAACGGCAACCGGCCAGCAGCCAGGAGAGATACGAGCCGTCGCGCCTGATACCGAGACTGGACCACCTGAGACAACCACCAACGCACCAACTCCAGATCCATGGCTACAAGCAACCACATTGCTCGAAGCCCATTGCTATGATTGCCACAACGCAGAGACCAAAGAAGGTGGTCTGGATCTTGCGAAGTTCGATTCAATAGCGTCCATAATCGGCGATCGGCACACATGGGATTCGGTCCGCAAACGAGTCTTCGCTGGCGAGATGCCGCCGCGCGATCACGAGCCAATGCCCGTGACTGATCGCACGTGGCTGGCAGCTTGGGTTCAAAACGTTTTCAGAGACTTCGCTTGCCAAGGCGATCCACAGCCAGGCCCTAATCTCTTGCGCCGCTTAAATCGTAACCAATACAGCAATACGATTCGCGATTTACTAGGGATACACTTCGAGGCGGGGCACTCGCTCCCTTCCGATGGAGCAGGTGGAGAAGGCTTCGACAATGCAGCAGAAACTCTTTTCCTATCTCCGATTCACGGAGAAAAGTATTTAGAGGCTGCGAAAGAAGCCCTCGATTACTCCGCGAAAGATGAATCATCTCGCAAACTTATTTTTATCGCTTATCCCGACGATAAGTTAAGCGCTGATGAGGCCGCCAGAAAAGTATTACATCGCTTTGCTCGTAGAGCATTTCGTCGACCACCTCACGAAAAAGAAATCGACAACCTGATCAAGCTCTATAAGTCTGCGATCGATCGGCAATCAACCTATGAGCAAGCCGTTTATTATGCGATGCAAGGTGTCTTAGTCTCTCCCCAGTTCTTGTTTTTATTGGAACCGACGATCGAAGGAGATAAGCCACAGAAAATTGATGCACATAGTTTCGCAACTCGCTTGTCATACTTTTTGTGGGATTCCCTACCAGACAAAGAACTCATGGAACGAGCCGACGATGGCTCAATTCTGCAAGAGAACGTCTATCGTGATCAAGTGGTTCGAATGCTCAACAGCCCAAAGGTTCGCCCAATGGCTGAAAGCTTTATCGGACAATGGCTAGGGACTCGGGAAATCGGCCGACAGATTAAACCCGACGGAGGCAAGTTCCCTCAATTCGATGACGAACTCGCAGCAGCCTTCCGCGAGGAACCCGTTCTCCTATTCCAATACATGCTTAAAGAAAATCGCAGTATCATCGAGTTCATCGACAGCGATTATATTTTTGTCAACGGCGAGACCTACGGTTTTTATGGCCTGAAAGAAAACCGTCCAGATAACCTAGTACAAAATCTCGTCAAATGCCAACTACCTCCAGGACATATCCGAGGAGGAGTGCTTACCATGGCCGGTCCTCTAACAGTCTCGTCGTATCCAAATCGCACCTCCCCAGTGATTCGTGGCAAATGGGTGATGGAAACTATCCTTGGATCTACTCCACCTGCACCACCACCCAACATTGAGCCGCTGAGTGAGAAACCCGAGGACATGGCGGGCAAAACTCTTCGTCAACGACTCGAACTGCATCGCTCAAACCCAAACTGTGCTTCCTGCCATAACAGCCTTGACCCCATTGGGTTTGGCCTGGAGAACTTCGATGCGATCGGCCGCTATCGTGAAAAAGATAATGACTTGCCTATCGATGCATCCGGAAGCTTGGCAAGTGGCGAAACTTTTGTAGGAGCCAAGGAATTAAAGCAATTGATACTGGCTCAGAAAGATGAATTCGTAAGACATTTCTCAATCAAAATGCTCGGCTACGCTCTTGGGCGTGGCTTGGTTGATAGTGACTATTGCATCGTAGATAACATCGTTGCCGATTTAAAAGCTAATGAGTACAAGATTCACCGACTAATATTCGGTATCTTGCAGAGCTCCGCTATGCAAATGCGACCACCATTCACTCCTAACCCAGCCCCAACAACCGAAGTGACGAAGCCATGAACATTCTGAAGTCGGCGACTCTCTCAAGACGTACCATGCTTCGAGGCGTCGGAGTAGCTCTAGCTCTACCATGGCTGGAAGCAATGCAAGGACGTCGTCTGCTAGGAAGCGAACAGGATAATGCGGCTGTGAAAGACCCTGTTCGTATGGCCGTACTCTTCATGCCCAACGGCGTACCGCCCAAAAAATGGACTCCGGAAGGTGAAGGCACCGAATTCAAACTATCTCCTATACTGGAACCTCTCGCTCGTCATCACAAAGACCTCCTAGTACTCTCCCAACTGTGGAACAAAAACAGCGATTCAGGTGACGGGCACTACGTCAAAACCGCAGGCCTCCTGACCAGCACGACCATCAATAAGACCGTTGGCGTCGACCTAAACTGCAATGGCATTTCGATGGACCAAGTCGCCGCGCAGAAACTTGGCCATCTTACCCCACTGCCATCGATCGAATTGGGAATCGAACCAGTTGCCGTTGGAATCGATGGTGTCGTTGGATATACCCGCGTCTACGGAGCCCATATCGCGTGGCGCGGTCCAACTAGTCCTCTGGCCAAGGAGATTAATCCACGCCTAGCCTATGAACGTATCGTGCGAGCGGGGCAACAAAGCGGCTCCAACATGGCCGCTGATCGATCGGTACTCGATTTGGTCATGGAAGATGCACAGTCCTTACAGAATCGACTGGGCGTCAACGATCGCCGACGTATCGATGAGTATCTCGAATCGGTCCGCTCTCTTGAGCAACGCATGGAACGCCTGGCAAGTAACCAAGGCGCTGCTTGGAAACCTCGAGCAGCTTACGATCTGATACCGAAACCTGCGGAAAAAATCCCGGAAGCACACCAGGAACATTGCCGACTCATGCTGGACCTGATGGTGCTTGCATTCCAAACCGATACCACTCGTATCGCCACCTTCATGTTTGGCAACTCCGTTAGCAACATCAACTTTTCCTGGTTAGACGGCGTCAAGGATGCTCATCACTCCTTATCCCATCACCAGAACGAAGAAGATAAACTCGCGCAATATGAACGCATCGCTAAATGGCATATGGAACAATATGCCTACATAGTCGACAGACTAAAGAATATTCGAGAAGGAGAGAAAAGCTTACTTGATAATTCAATGGTCATGTTCGGTAGCGATTTACGAGATGGTAACGCACATGACCCACATAACCTTCCGATTGTTGTCGCCGGACAAGCAGGCGGTCGAATTGAAACAGGCAAGCATCTGGTCTACTCACGAAATACTCCTTTATCAAATCTCTATGTCACGATGCTCGATGCCATGGGGACTCCTGTAGAAAGATTTGCTGATAGTACTGAAAAACTATCCGGAGTCTTAAAAGGTTAAAGCCGTTTCACAGCTGCATCTTAAGCGAAGTTAAACTTTGAGACTCACCATGTCGCTAGTCTCGGTACGCTTTTATGCTTCGCCGACCATGGGCTCATCCCACTATCACAGGCTCGACGCTCGGAACTTACCGATCGTTGCACGTTGCCCTCGGGGGCATCTCAGTACCGCGCGACATTTGGCTCGATCGTTATCGCTGTTAGCCTAAATAACTTGTAATACAGCATGCCGCGCTAGATACTTTGGCTAATCCGGTAAACCAGCCGCCCCACAGCTAATCGCCTGCCACACACCTAAGCATATTTTGGTACTACAACTATGGCAGTACATCTCGCCCGGCGACAGATAATAACGTCAACGCTTCTGATCGCTTTCCTCCTCCCATGGAATCCTGCCTCTGCACAAAATCTTTCTGCAGAGCAATCACTGCAACGAATTACAGTTCCACCTGGGCTACGAGTTGATCTCGTTGCTGCCGAACCATTGATACGTCAGCCCGTAGCCATAGACTGGGACGATCGCGGGCGATTGTGGGTGATGCAATACTTACAGTATCCCAATCCAGCTGGCCTCGAAAGAGTCACAGTAGACCGCTATTCACGTACAACTTACGACCATAAACCTGAACCACCCCCGAAGGGCCCACGCGGAGCCGATAAATTAACTATTCTCACGGACAGTGATGGCGATGGCAGGATGGATCACGCTAAAGATTTTATCGATGGGCTTAATCTCGCCTCTGGTTTCGCCTTCGGCCATGGTGGTGTCTTTGTTCTGAACGTTCCTTATCTACTTTTCTACCCCGACCACAATCGAGACGACCAAGCTGATTCTTCTCCTATGGTTCTGCTGGAAGGATTCGGCATGCAAGATGCACATAGTGTGGCCAACTCACTCACATGGGGCCCCGATGGCTGGCTCTATGGTTGCCAAGGAAGTACTGTCACATCCACTATTCGTGGCATTGAGTTCCAACAAGGTATTTGGCGGTATCATCCGCAATCCAAAGCCTTCGAACTTTTATGCGAAGGAGGCGGAAATTCCTGGGGGCTAGACTTCGACTCAAAAGGGCAACTTCTCTACAGTACCAACTACGGTGGCTACGTTCTGCTGCACGGAGTACAAGGTGGCTATTACGTAAAGTCCTTCGCCAAACATGGAGCCTTACACAATCCCTACACCTACGGTTATTTCGAACATGCACCGCATACTAACTTCACCGGTGGTCACGTTACCGTTGGTGGTTTGGTGTACCAAGAAAAACTTCTTCCTGACTCCTTTCAAGGAAAATATCTAGCCGCGGATTTGCTAGGACACTCTGCCTATTGGCACTCAATCGAGAGGCTCGGCTCTACCTTTCGCACCATACATGGTGGTTCATTACTCGCTGCGAATGATCCATGGTTCGCGCCATCGGACATGACCGTCGGCCCCGACGGTTCGATCTACATTGCAGATTGGCATGACGCCCGTATGGCTCATCCCGATCCAGATGCACAATGGGACAAAAGCAACGGTCGAATTTATCGTCTCACGACTATGGATAGCCCGCATGCATACGCCACCTTTGATTTTGCACATCTCACCGATGAGTCGCTTATCAACGTGCATCGCAATTCCGCCGCGCAGCAAACACTTATCGACAAGTTACCTGTCAGCGAATGGACCATAAGGCGTGCCAGATCAGAGCTAATCCGGCGCTATAACCACCAAAACTCATCACCGTCTGCACCCACAACACTAATCGATACACTAAAGGCCTTGACCCTAAACAGTCCTACCGAATCGGAAGCGCTGCAAGCTTTGTGGAGCTGGTATAGCCTAGGAGCCGTCACCGATGCCGATCTCCTACAGCTTATAGATAATCCGCATCCAGCTGTTCGACGCTGGGCAGTACGATTTATCGGTGACCAACAGGCTCTCGGAAGAAAAGTGCTCCCTCTTAACATCGCTCACCGACTAGATGAACTGGCTGAGACAGAAACGATGATTGAGGTCCGGCAACAATTAGCATCTACCGCAGCTAGGCTTCCATCACAACACGCCCTTCCCATCATCAATGCCAATATCAACCGCGATATTGATATCGAGGATCCATTTCTTCCATTACTATGGTGGTGGGCTGTTGAACGCCATGCTATCTCAGGCCACGAGGAAGTTTTAAAACGATTTGTCAGGCCGACACTTTGGAAGTCACGATTGGGACGAGATCATTTACTACCAAAGCTAGTTCGACGATACACAGCGGAAAATACAGCGTTAGGATTCAATTCCGTCATCAAATTACTACAAGCTTGTCCAACGATCAGCGATCGGACTTCTCTCTGGAAAATCATCGATAGTGCGTTGCCGTCACTGACGACGCCACTGGACAAAGCAGCGAAGGAATCACAACTCAACCATTCTGAGATACTAGAAGCTCGTCAAACACTTCTGCAAATGCTGAAGGCCGACATAAAGCAGCTTGCCAGCGACACTGATCTCACTCGACTTGCAGTGCGTTTAGGCGATAACTCGCTACGAAACGAGGTAATGCGTTCATTAATATCCATAGATGCCAATGACTCAGCGATCCTCTCAAAATTAAGCGTTGTCGCTGCTCAACCCGACAATGCTGACGTTAATTCTATTTATCGCATCGCTAGAGAAACAATGAACAGCTCTATTTTACTGGCTACCGCTAGTTACCTGGCCCGACTCGACACACCGGAAACTGCCCAGCAATTGCTATCGATCTATCAATCGACCAACTCCATGGAAATCCGTCAAAGCTTGCTCGGAATAATACTCTCACGCAGGTCCTCGGCGATAGCTTGGCTGAAGCTAGTAGAAGATGGATCGATTGAATCATCCGCTGTAACAGCAGATCAGCTGAGGGTCCTAGCCGATTTACAGGATGATTCAATAAACTCCATTCTTCGAAAGCACTGGGGACTTCTTAAAACATCTTCGCCGGAAGAAAAACTAGCGGAAGTACGTCGTCTCAACAACGATTTGCGCGCCGGACAGGGTGACCTGCAGCGAGGCGCAGCCTTATTCAAAACTCACTGCGCGAACTGCCATCAGTTCAAAGGCCAAGGAAACGCCATCGGACCGGATCTGTCATCAGCCAACCGGCAGGACAGAGACTTTCTCTTGGTGTCGATCGTCGATCCAAGCAACGTCGTCCGCAAAGAATATGTGACGACTGCCATCCACTCCAAGGATGGGCGAATTCTCACAGGTATCGCTAAACCAACCAACGATGGCAAGATTATGATAGTTAACCAAAAAGGAGAATCCAGCCTCCTTAATCGTGATGATATCGAAGAGATGCGTGATTCTGACAAATCGCTGATGCCCGAGGATCTCTATCGAGCATGGTCGCCACAAGAGCTACGCGATCTATTCGCGTACATACAAAACGACAATTAGGACAATTATGTTTAAGACACTTCATAACGCGACTACCTGGCACCATTGCTTATTCTATTGGCTGCTATCCACCCTTCTCTGCTTGGATTCAGGTTTAAACCATATCTCTTGCCAAGAGATTGGTGGCAGTCGTACATACAGTAACTCTCTGCGCAAACTTGACTCACCACAGCCCATCCTGGCCGATTATCCCGAGTTCTTCGAACCGATTCATGAGCTCGTTCACTATGAAGCACCACCAATCGTCGAGGATGCAGAAGCAGATTTAGCAGTTCGCGCATGGCGGTTCAGCTATAATGCACGAGGTATCATCGAAATCCCAAACTCCTTACGGGCGAAGGAGACGGCTATCATCATGGTTCACCCATGGGCGATTGATGATTCATGGGGCTGGAAAACTCCTGAGCCAAATGGTGTCGCCGATTTTTGCACACCGGACAAGAACAAACTCGCCGCGAAACATTCCAGCGAGGTCATTAACCCTTTCATCAAGCGTCTTCGCGAGCGTGTAGGGTTAGTCATGTATAGCCTACCAGGAAAAGCAGATCCTCTTCGCACGAAGATTTATCGCACATTCCTGAAAACCCCAACACCAGAAGTACGGCAAAAGGGTGAGCGGGAACTGCGACAGTTGCTGGCGACTTTTGATTACAGAGGGTCGTCTCTCCCAGAGACACTAACGCTCGATGACCGTCTCCCTGTCATCGACTATTTTCGGCAGTTTCCTGGACTTGATGCAGGTGAGAGATACAACGGTAAAGGTTTCTGGGCTCTACCTATCCCTGTCAGTACATCCATCCAAGTAAAGCCTGAGGATGTCGTCATTTTCGATGACGATGGCTATGACGCACTGCGAGGCTTTCTAAAACAAAATGGGATACGTCACGTGCTGCTGACAGGTTATGCGACTGATATGTGTTTCTGCCGAACCACCGCGGGTTACGAGAATCTCTCGAAGGACTTCAACGTTTTCCTGGTCGCCGACGCTTCCTTAGCGACATTTCCCTCCAACTCATCCCCGCGTTTTGCAGTCAATGCATCGATCTCGTATGCTGCCTTGAACCAACTCATCACGCAGGTCTCCTGGGTGAAACCGATTACAACAACACGGAATGAATGAGTTGCAATTACTAGCTTGGCTGACTTTTACTTACCGGCGCTGAAAGATGACAATCTACACTCGACGCGATTGCCTGATTACAGGATTAGCCAGTGGCTTATCAATTCTAGGCATACCCAATTGCGGCCTCACCTTCGAAGAGCCACTCAGCAAAGCCCAAATTGCTATTACATTAGATTTGGAAATGGCGCGTAATTTTCCAACATGGGAAACAACCCATTGGGATTATGAAAAAGGAAACCTCGATGAGCCGACAAAGCTCTACGCTCGTAAAGCAGCTGAGCGCGTTCGTCAGAATGGTGGAGTCATTCACTTTTTTGTGGTCGGCCAAGTCTTTGAACAACGCGATGTAAGTTGGCTACAGGAGATTGCGGCGGCGGGTCATCCGATTGGTAACCATACTTACGACCACATCAATGTACGAGCGCTTCGCAAGGAAGACCTGCAGTATCGATTCCAGCGAGCGCCCTGGCTTCTTCGCGACCAACCGTTACTAGAGCTCATACGGGAAAACATTTCACTTACCACCAAAGCGATGCAGAACCGACTCGGCATACAACCAAGCGGATTTCGTACCCCTGGTGGCTTTCACGATGGCTTACACAATTGTCCAGAAGTACGCGACATTCTGAGGGAATTCGGCTATTCTTGGGTTAGTAGCCTCTATCCCAATCATCCGAACACCACTCCGATGCACCAGCCATCGCCAGAGATACTGCAGCAAATCAGCAAGACCTTGAAACAAGCTCAGCCTTTTCGGTATCCCGATGGACTTATAGAAATTCCTATGAGCCCCATCAGCGACATTGGAGCATTCCGAAATGGTAGATGGCAACTCGATTGGTTTCTGGAGTCCGTTGAACGAAGCGTTCGATACGCGATTGACCATCGCTTAGTCTTCGATTTCTTAGCCCACCCATCTTGTCTTGGTGTCGTGGATCCAGAATTCCGAACTATCGACCTTATCTGTCGACTCGTCAGGGAAAATAGCGATCGAGCAGAACTGTGCGACCTAGATAAGATCGCCAAAAGTCAGCCAGGCGTCTCGTAGTAAGCTGTCGGATAAGCCTGAATCTCAATCTAATATCTTAACAGGCTCAGATTACAGCGTTCTCAACTCTCACTTATCACCGGATAGGCTCCTCTTGAAAAGAGAAACGACGATCCTGCATCATCATAGTCGATTACGCAACTGATTCTGGAGGTCCGAAATGATACTCTCCATTTCAACGATTGGTATTTCAAGCAGTCGCTCTAAGGTCTCTAGAGGCTGTCCCAAAAACCCTTGCAGCATACGAATCTGCTCTGCTTTTCCATAAGCTATTCCTTCCACCTTACCCTCAGCTCTACCCTCGGCTTTACCCTCGGCTTTACCTGAAGCATTACCTTCAGTCCAACCAGCCTCTCGACTGGCTAACCGTGCTGCCTCCTCCGCTTCGCGGCGAGTGTTTTCATCCAATTCCCACTTTAGTCGAGCATTGTAGTACCGGCGCTGCTCGGGGTTTTTCGATATCATCTCTAAAACTCCTATCGCTTCCTCAAAAACCGGGGACACAAGACGCTGGCGCATCTTTTTAGGACTTGAACCATAGGCGTAGCAAAAAAATTCCATCCATTGATCTAACGGATCTATCACCCTGTGATTATCGCCTACCTTCGCATATTTCGGCAACTCTAATACATGAATTTCTAAACAATCAGTCAGCTCCGTCCCATCCGTCGTGCGCAAACGAAATGCCTGGTGATAGCCTGGGCGTTTCGCAAACAAAACAGCCTTCAATAGACAAATACCTATGGATGGCCTTAGCTGATTATAACTATCCCCCTCGCCAATTTGCTCCACTAACTGCGTTGCGGCATAGTACGTTAAGCGTTCCGGGAGCCACCCAGGTTTAGTACGCTGAACCTCGATATTAAATCGGCGTCCTAATTCATCAATCGCTAAGATATCGAGAATAGAGAGTTTATCAGCTTCGAATTCCTGAGGCACAATTGGATTTAGGTAACTCACATCGACTATTGGCGATTCCGGGATCAGTACCGCATTCAGGAAATGAATTGTAAGCCTGCTATGTGCTGGATCACCTAATAACATTTTGCAAGCATAATCGATAGTTGGATCAATTTCGATCATGTTTACCTCCTCAGACAGCGATATGAACTGGCAGTCCCTAACCTACCGAGGCGTAACTTTTCCTTCCATCCTCTTGCATCAAATTCAACAACTTAATGGCAGGTTCACCAATAGCGAGGCTAGCATTCAGTCGTAATGAAGAGACGCGGGATAGACTGTACCTCACTTTCGATGCACAAACTAAGAAAGCTTTTGTTACTCTTCCTCAACACAGTAGCATTTCATTAATCTTTATCTTCGAGATACAAGCGCTCGCCATCGATGACCTATTTCAACGTATCTGTTCGGTAAGCATCTCTTCCCCTTACGTACCAAAGCGAAAACACGACCAAACAGCAATACCACTTTTCGCTGAGAAGTCGTTCGCTTTTGACAAGCGTCTAATGGATAGCCTCTGTCACGGGCCATACTTCGTAGGAACAGGCGAAACTACCGCAACTCTTGGTTTTTCGAAGTCCCTGGTTGCCAATGACCAAACATCGCAGCGTGCCCAGGCTCTACGGCAGTTATAGCTGCCACGTCGCTACCATCGGTTCGAGCCACATATAACTGCATGACACCTGAGCGATCTGAACCAAATAAAATCCATTCCCCATCCGGTGAAGGCTGGGGGTGATAATGGCGAACACCTGGTGCTGAATGGGTCAACTGCTCAACCGCGCCCTCTAACGATACACGCATCAACTCAATCGACTCGCCAACCTTCGCAGTGTAATAAATCGATTTTCCATCGACTGACCAAACAGGCACATCGCTACTCTCGCTGTGAAAATCCGGGTACTTGAGACGTTCCACTACCCCACGATAGCCACCCCGCTCGGCTATTTTTCGCAAGTTTGCACCGGTCTTACTTACTATGTGCGGATGACAGTCATAATGCTCCCCTGACAAGAATAGTAGCCACTCACCATCAGGAGACCATTGAGGTACGAAGTTGAAGGAGTGACCTGTATTGACATGTCTCTTTTCACTGCCATCAAGGTTTGAGATATAAACTTGATAGTTCTCGTGATAAGCAATTTGTCGTCCGTTGGGAGATGGATTGACTCCATAGGT
>JAUMAI010000113.1:0-8023 GCA_032116775.1 Pirellula sp.
TGGATATAAGGTTGCGCCCAAATTCATGTTATATCCGTATCCACCCGTCTCGCCGCCGTAGAGCAAAAAAAGCTGTGTCATATCAGGACAGCGGACTACCGATCCATTGCGCTCGTAGAAAGGAGCTAAGATACCTTCTTCCTTGCGAACTTTATTGGTGCTGTAGTTCACTTCCCCAAACCAAGCGCGAGCGACGGGCCAACCTGGTAATGAGGCAGGAGGAAAACGTCGATGGGAATCATGATACATCAGCGTCGCCAAACCTAATTGGCGGATGTTGCTCGAACATTCGATGCGGCGTGCAGCAGCTCGTGCCGACTGAACAGCTGGCAACAGCAAGCCAACCAGAACGCCGATGATGGCAATCACCACCAAGAGTTCGATGAGCGTAAAAGCTGAGCGAGAAGGACGAAAAACATTTCGCATTACAGGTGCTCCCAAGCGGGTTCAGAATCCGTTCGGGTGCCCGCGTAAAAACACACCGGACGGGATGTCAGGACCGTGACACCTCGTGAGAATTGAAGCCGATGAAGAGGTCCGACTGTACGATGCCGACCGCGTCCGGGAATTTCACCCGAGTTCCCTTCAAAAGCGTTAATCCGATTTGTTGCTTCATAAAAAGCGAGGGAGCGAATGTAACATACTGATTCCACAATGCTAGTTGGAATGCGGAGATGCACAGAGGAAAATCATAGCGATCCACCACTGAGAGGGACTGCCAAGTAGCGTGACAGGCTGGATTGAAACCTCCTTAAGCAGGGATAATACTTCTCTGTGGTGTAGTTCACTGTCAGCCAAACCGCGACTGGATATGAATTTTGCGTGTCTACGGAAAGCTGGACTAACTAAAGACTTAGAGATTTGCTGTAGGTTTTTCGCTAATCAATCTTTCCTTCAGGGCAATTTAGGAAATCCTAAGCAAATCAGAAATCACGCGGTATTTCGGTTACAATGCACGGTCTGCGTTATCTACTACCTCTCCTCACTAGGAACCTTCCTCATGAAAAATCGGTTCGGCTTGCTCTTGTCTGTACTAACAGTAACCACTTTGCTGGCACCTCAAATAAATTTTGCGCAGGATGCTCAAACGAATTCAGCACCGGTCGTTAAACCAGTGCGAATGGGAAGTGGCATCATGACGTTTGATACGGTGCCTGGTTGGGGACTTCGGCCAGATGGCAAATCGGCCATCGGCTCAACTCATGGTTCGGTCGTCATCGACAAGGCAGGCAACATCTACACGAGCGCGTCTGAGGGAGTGTTTGTCTTTTCTCCCGATGGCAAAGTGATTCACAACTATCTCGGCAAAGACTACTCCAACATTCACGATATGGAGATCCGCGCTGAAGAAGGGGGAGAGTTTATTTACGGCGCACGCAACAACAATGCTGAGGGAATTAAATTCAACGTTGCGACTGGAGAGATTGTGCTACGGCTAACTTATCCTGCCGAATCAAACCTGGATCTTAAAAAATTCAATCCAACCGCTATCACGATTGCTCCCAACGGTGACATCTTTCTCGCCAATGGATATGCGAGCAATCACATTTTCAAATACGACCGGGCTGGCAAGTATCTGATGCATTTCGGAGAAGCAGGAAATGGTCTCAAGCAATTCAATACCTGCCACGGCATGACATTGGACACTCGCTATGATCCACCACGACTGCTGATTTGTGATCGCAATCACCAGCCTAAAGGACGACTGGTTCATTACTCACTCGAGGGTGAGTTTATCGAAGAAGTAATTACCGGTTTAGGTAATCCAACATCCGTAGCAATTCAGGGTGACTACGTCTCGGTACCTGACTTGATGGGTCGTTTAGTGATTCTGGATAAAACCAATACGATCATGGCAGTACTCGGCTTCAATGCCGATCCCAACATGGGTCGTAACTACAACGTACCGCAGGAACAATGGAAAGAAGGAATCTTTAGCGGTACCCATGGTTCCTACTGGGATAAAGATGGCAATCTCTATGTCCAAGACTGGAACGTCTCGGGACGACTCATGAAACTGGTTCGCGTTCGCGAGTAACAGAACTAGCATCTACCAAAAATCTGCACGCGGCCCAGCCTCTTCGCTGGACCGCGTGTTTTTTATTCCAAGTGCAGTGATCTGTTCTCGCCGTTAGGCTGGGGGACAGAAACTGTAACTTTTAACGAACTCAACTTGCTGGCTGTTGTCGTAGCCAATCCATTGGTCTTCTAGTCGACTAGCTCTCGGTGTGCCGCACGCCTCAAGACACAAATCGCCCCAGCATCTTTTCACACAACAGCACTCCGATCAACGACAAGCCAAACATTGGAAGATAGGCCGCGAGCAAAATTACAGTGAAGACCAACGGCCACCGCCAACAGGGCTTCGCCAGAGGAAGTGGCGCTCCCAAGCCTCCTTTTGGACGACGACGCCACCACATGACATACCCACTGCAAGAGAGCACAATCAATCCCATCGCAGTAACAACCCCCAGTAATTGATTGAACCAACCAAACAACTGTCCTTCATGTGCCGCAATACCGATCGAGATGAGCCGATCCATCCAAGGCTTATCAGTGAAATCTTCGCGTGAAATTATCTTTCCCGTGACTCCGTCAACATGACAGTTCACTCGCAAAGTTCTGTTTTGTGCATCAGACTTTACAATCCATTTCGTCGATTCATCTGCAGCAGGTGAGATGATCACCGGAAATGCGAGGTTAAGCTCTTGAGCTGTGCTCACGACAACGTCCAATGATGCTAAATTCTCGGGAATTGGCAGGTTTACTTTGCGGCCTCCACTACCACTTTGCTTTCCCATATGCGATCCCGCTTTACGCTCAACGCCATGATTGGCATGTTCGTTGTTTCTCACTTCCTCTCCACCTAGAGTCCAGTCCTGAGTTGAAACAGTCTGTACAACGGAACGGATGGAACGGAAATACTCCCCCCAGAATTTCGCCCAGGGCAACCCCGTTGCCAACAGGAACAATGCCAGAAAAGAAATCCATATTCCGGTCACGCTATGAAGATCTCGCCAGAAGATATGGGAGCTTCTACCTAATCTCGGATACAACACTCCCCCTAATCCCTTTAGCTGCCTCGGCCACCACAGACATAAACCGGTCACGATCATGATCACGGTCCAGGAAGAGGCAAGCTCCACCAAGTAGGAGCCTCGAATTCCAAGGTGTAGTTGACCATGTAACTCACGAAGCCAACGACTCCAGGTAGCATTTTCGCCTCTCATACCTAGCACCTCCAAGCTCGCTGGATGTACGAAGACTCGAAGATTCTCATCACCCCGCTTGACTATAACTCGCATCGCATCGTTATTTTTTTCTGGAAGCTCTAAGGCAACAGCCTGTCCCTCGGACACCG
This sequence comes from Pirellula sp., assembly GCA_032116775.1. Lineage (GTDB taxonomy): Bacteria > Planctomycetota > Planctomycetia > Pirellulales > Pirellulaceae > JAFLCP01. Next base: position 3,362 of record JAUMAI010000113.1, read on the forward strand.
CCTCTCTCGCAGCCTGAACTATGGCTGATGCAGGAGCCTTTTCTCCAACGATAGCCAGATCGTTGTAGTTGCGATCTTCCCAACGGTCGAGTTGCGGCTTAAATAAATAGATTCCACCGGAGATCGCCAGGAGCACGACGAATGGAATACAAAATAGACTGCTATAGAAATGCCAGCGCCACACAGCTCGATAATCTGGCCACCTAGCTGGCTTGGCTTCTTCATGATTCACGGTAAACACCTTTATCTTGCTAAACCATTTCTTCTGTTCATTACCCGAGCATCGACTTCTACAAACCCAGAAACAGGTCCTAGAAGAGTGCTAACAGCGAAGCTTCGCAACGAAAACGAGCACTACGGATATTCGCTGATCACCTCGCCCCCATTGATGCTGTGTAAGGCTCGATGTATGCCCAGATCGATGCCGGTGGAAAAGAATTGCACAGAGCCATCCGCCATTGCGACATTGGCACCACCGTTATGAAAACTACGAGGCCCAAAGAAGCCAGTGAAATGAACCACGAGATCTGGTACGAAACTGTTAGGGGCGTTGTACCCGTTGGTCAGTGAATTAACAGCTCCACTAAAGGCCCAGGAAACTCCTCGTCCACGTAACGCAGGGCTCGTACCACCACGCCATGCTGTAAAGGATTGCCAACCTGATTCAAGAGAGGGGTTACTAACCATACCGTTACCATCAGAAAACCCACTCCATATCCCACCGGTCGCCTTTAAGCCCGGCATGGAATTGTGTGACGAACTCACGCCGCTGGAACCATTTAATGTGGATTGGTATTGGAATTTCGGAATGGCACCAGCAGCGAGCGTGAAATCATCACCAACACTGCGCACAGACTCACTCGCCAGAACAGCATTCGAGCTTCCATCGGTAATGCTTCCGAATCCCACTCGCGAATACTGATAAACAATACCGTCCGTGCGCCACCGTAAGTCATAATGGGTGCCGGTCCCACTTCCATAGCTAATCATGTAGTTAAGACCACCATACACGAACTGTTGTCCGCCAACTGTAACAGTGGTAGTTGTGGGAGCCGGATCACTAGGACACAGGAAAATTGACACAGGTGTGGCAAATGCAGTTACGAATCTAGGGTTTGGCACCTTGCCATTAAACGGCCCTGTGAATGCTGGTACGCCATAGTCCAATAAGCTGTGGAGATTAGCCTGCTCACAAAATGGTAGGAGCCTTGCCTGTATTGAAAAATCTGTATCAACCGCACCAGCCATTGGAAAACGCTTGTACGTTGCTTCGTAATTCAATGTTGCTAAGGAAAGCTGCCGCAAATGATTGCTGCATTGCATTCTGCGCGCGGCCTCCCGCGCCGCTTGCACCGCTGGCAACAGTAGCCCCACCAGGACTCCGATAACTGCAATCACCACCAACAATTCGACCAGAGTAAAACCATGGCGATGATGTGCGTCGCCCTCTGCCGAGTTCTTGCCAAGAAAAATAACTGAAGAACTATTTAATTGAATAACCTTCATGAATACTTCGCCTCTGATATAGACCTTCATCCAGACCGATAACACCATGTCTAATGAAGCAGAGAGAAACGGCCGGCAAGCCTCGATTAGTTCCTAAACAGAACCATGCGGCCTGAGCGCCAAAGAGTAAAGAAAGGCGGGCATTTAGAACGCCGAACATCTAGAACGGCTCACCAATGACCTCCAAGCGAACACTCCCCTATGCTTCAATAAAGATGAAGCAAGAACGCGGAGGTGGAGTGATTATTTCAGAAACAAACGAAGCTGCATGAATATCAAACCATGGTTTGAAAAGATCCGGACTACACCAAGCCAAGAGTGACTCGGGATTTTGATAGAGCTTATACCACGGTAAATTCACAAAACCTGTAGCTGCTCCACGACACTTCAACGCTTGCAGTACCAAAGTCTTGGCCTGATCTTTTGGACCATCAGTACAACAACTACTTGCCGTCTTACCCTTGCCCGAACTGACTAGAGCAACACTATCTTCTGCAAGATCATTCGCGCCATCGATACAACAGTTGGATACTCGCTTTGCGGCGACTCTCTTAGTGCTACAACAGCTTTTCTTCTCTGCTGACTTATTCGTTCCAACTGCCTGGCGCGGAGCATCTAAAGAATTAACATGAGCTAAATCGGTGATCTGCGATTCAGAGCTTACAGATGCCGTGGCAAACGAAGGTGGAGTAACTCCATGCTCCTTCGCCCATGCCAATCGTTGCCTGCTGGTCATGCAACAACAATTTGTCCAGCACTGTATGGCTGAGCCGCAACCACAACTTCCACCTTCGCAGGGAAAGGGGATACCCGATAAATAAGAGAGCCTAGATGACGCTGGGAGCGGAAATTGACTGAGGGCAAACGCGATTAGCAACAACCATGCCAACCGCCTTCGCCAAAGCTCATCGATTTGTCGACGTCCCAAAAACATGCAGCGGACCAAATTGTCGAAGGAAACTTCCCTAAGCTGCTAACGAGATTAAGCAGCCCATACTCTCTCCACAAGTGGCAGTTATGTCGCAACCATGGACAATCCGCTACTTTTGGGCGAAAACCGAACGTTTTTTGCGCCTAAATTGAACTGATTTTAAGCACCAACTCCGCCAATATCTCTTTTAAAACGCTGGCGGTAAACCACCAAAGATTCCTCGTTTTTTTCTGCCTCTAGGGGACAAATCGCCACACATCACTTAACCTATTTACGGACCGATCCATTCAAAGGTTGCCCGCCGAATTTTTCCCTTCCGCACTAGTTCTTGTTTTTCCATCGTTGGTTTATATGTCACAACGCAATCCTTGCCTCCCGTTAATTGTTGTCGCCTTGATTCTCGGTCTGCTTAATCTGGCTGCCAGTGCTGAAGATCTAAACTGCCTGCCAACGGAGGAAGGTGGTCCACAAACTCAAGTCACTTGGTATAAGCACCTCTCAGCAGTCGCCTCACAGCATTTAACGCAACGGAGAAAGTCGGTCGAAAATCTTAAAACGCTCGAACAGTTGGAAAAGTATCAAACAGACAAACGCGAGAAACTTATTCAACAACTCGGCGGATTCCCAGAACGAACTCCTTTAAACGCTCAGACTGTATCAACAATTCAGCGGCAAGGTTATCACATCGAAAAAGTACTTTTTGAAAGCCAGCCGAATCACCATGTCACCGGAAATCTGTACGTACCAGATGGTAGCGGTAAATTTCCTGCGGTGATTGTGTCCAGTGGTCATAGTCGCACCGGCAAGACAGCAGATTACAACCAGCGTTTTGGAATCGCCCTAGCTGAAAATGGAATCATCGCTCTCTGCTTTGACCCAATTGGCCAAGGCGAACGATCACAGATCCTCGCAGCAAATGGATCCCCACAGGTAGATGCGACCACGGAAGAACATTTCTTAATCGGCAGCGGCTCCATCTTGGTCGGTAAGAATACAGCTACCTATCGAATTTGGGATGCGATTCGTTGCTTGGATTACTTAGAAAGTAGGCCCGATGTAAACAAGGATCGATTGGGGATGACAGGCTGCTCAGGTGGTGGAACGCTTACCAGCTATGTGATGGCTATCGATCCGCGAGTGTACTGTGCAGCTCCTGCATGTTACCTCACCACTTTTGAACATCTCATCGCGACCCTAGGCCCCCAGGATTCAGAGCAGAACATATTTGGTCAACTAGCACACGAAATTGACCAAGCTGACTATGTCTTGCTTCGCGCTCCGAAACCCACGCTGATCAGCGCGACAACAAGTGACTTCTTTGGTATCAGCGGCACCTGGGATAATTATCGACAGAATAAACGTATCTACACTCGCCTCGGGTTGCCTGAGCGTCTCGAAATTGTTGAAGCCGATGGTGACCATGGCGTACAACCTGAGAACTTAGCCGCCATTGTGCACTGGATGAAAAGATGGTTGCTAGACGCCAATGCTCAACAACCGACTCCGATTAAACCATTTTCTCAATATGCAACCTTACCTGAAGAAGAACTCCTCGTTACCAAACGTGGACAAGTATTGACACTTGAGGGTGAAAAATCGGTTTATCAGCTCAATACAGATCTGTTAAACAACATTTCCAAACAGAGAACTCCAGGCCTTAGCCAGAATCCACAAACTTTACGAGGAATAGTCCGAGAGACACTCAATGTTCCGCCAGCCACCGAGTTTAAAGTAACCTCGAGAAAAGCGGGCAAAGTTCAGAGAGATTCTTACCATATCGATAAGTTAGTGATTCGCTCAGAAGATGACTTCCCCTTACCCGCTCTAACTTTTCATCCGGTCGATCCCGCTGAGTCTGCTTATCTTTATATCTCCGACGGAGGCAAGGTAACTGATTCGCAGCCCGGTGGAGAGATTGAGAAATTGGTTTCCCAAGGATTTGTGGTGGTGTCGGTTGATTTACGTGGGCAGGGAGAAACTGCGGATGGTAATCCTCATCCGCGGCTCGGTGATTGGCGAACGTTTTATTTAGCTTATTTGCTGGGCGACTCGGTCGTTTCGGCCCATACTCGCGATATTATTTCGACGGCTAAGTGGATTGCCAATTATCAGAGTGAGAAGCCGCGAGAGGTTCATTTAATCGCCAATGGCAATACTTCGGTAGCCGCATTACATGCGGTACTTTTGGAACCTGAACTTTTCACCTCTATCTCTGTTCGTCGTGG
>JAUMAI010000113.1:8033-8546 GCA_032116775.1 Pirellula sp.
ATTCCCATAACCACCACGATTCATGGTGTACTTAACCGCTACGATCTTCCAGACCTGCGTCAATCAATTCCAGCAGAGAAGTTTCGTTGAGCTCGTCAATGCTGGAGACATTTATTTTAATAACGCATTTCCAGGCTAACCCACTTTTCAGGAATACTTCCAATGCTCTTTAGCCTCCCTTGCACATTAACCCTACTCAAGCATCCACAGACTTTTCTGTGGCTTGTTCTATCGCTTGGTTTCTTAACCAATCTCCAGGGTGAAGAGTTTCGCCCTTTGTTTAACGGACGTGACTTGGAAGGTTGGGTCTACGTCAATACGCCAACCGACACTTGGCGAGTCGAAAACGAGATGCTGATTTGTTCTGGCAAACCGATCGGGGAAATTCGTACGGAAAAGATGTACCAAAACTTTGAGCTAGAACTTGAATGGAGACACATGGTTCCAGGTGGAAACGCTGGGATTTTTGTATGGGCAGATGACATTACTGCTCTCGGTGTTACATTTCATCTT
>JAUMAI010000114.1:0-2931 GCA_032116775.1 Pirellula sp.
GGTCTTCTTAGCCATTTCAGTTACTTTGCCCCGCTACAAACTCTGTCTGGATAATTGCGTAAATCACACTCAAGACTACAAATTATCGCTGTTTGCCGCCGGTTGTCGAGTAGACCAGCCAAGTGACGATTTTGGCTAGGTAACGCCGCTCAAGAACTACCCCCCTCTCGCCTGGGCCCTCATTTTCCTCGCTTGCACCATGCGAAGAATAAGTTCATCCGCCAGAACAGCGATCAGTAGAGCTAAACCGATAATCACAAATTCATAGGGTTTAGGAATACTCAAGGCCTCGATACTTAAGTAGAGCGCTCTCATCACGGCAGTACCGACCACGACTCCAATAATGGAACCTGAACCACCTCTCAGCGAACATCCTCCAAGTACTGCCGCAGCAATCGCGTAGAGCTCGTAAACATTTCCCGTACTGCTAGGTTCAACGGAATTCAAATCGAAGGTAAACAAAATACCCGACAAACCTGCCATAGCGGAACAAATCACATAAGACGCAATGACCATCCGATCGGTTGCGATGCCTGAAAATTTGGCCGCTTGTTGATTGTTGCCTAGAGCGAGCAAATAACGCCCGAACAATGTTCGAGTTAATAGCAACCAAGCGACTACGGCCAATACTAGAAGCAAAATACCTGGAATCGGTACCGCAATCCACTGCCAGAAAGCCAAGCCAATGGCTCTCCCTTCTTCATTGCGTGCATACGAATTAGCGGCGAAATCCCAAGCGTAAGGACTCCAGTTCCCTTCGCTGATCCACCTTACGCCAGGCACTGGAATCGAAAATCCATTCCCGCGAAACCACTGCTTAACGCCCTCCATCGTATTGCCCAGACCAAGTGGTTGGTCTTTAGAAAGTACGCGTGCGAGTCCGCGATAGATTAACAACCCGCACAAGGTTACCACGAAGGGTTGCAAACGCAGTTTGGTGATCAGCAATCCATGCACCAAGCCAATCAACATGCTCACTCCCATGACAGCCGCGATTACTAGGCCCAAGGGGCGATGCACAAATCGGCTCCAACGCATTTCGGTTTGCGGAGCAACCTGTAAAGCTGGTTCTCTAAAGGTTACGAGAAGCTGATTGCCCTCTGCCTGGGTTTGATAGACAGTCCCCACCACCTCTCGTGCGCGCACATCCTTGAAGCGAAATGTATCATCGACCTTAGGCAACGCCACGTTAGGGTCTATCGCCACCTGCACAGCCTCGCGGCCATCGCGCAGAGTTGACTTCTGCACCGCCTGCACCTTAACAAAAGTGTCAGTTGGCTAATAATGTTGATTCAGAAACAACAATAACAAACAGCCAGATAGACCGACTAACGAACCAATAGAAAGATCAATCCCGCCCGTGATAATCACGAACGCTACACCGATACTGCAGAAACCGAAGAGACTGGTCCAGCGAACCAAACTCTGCAAGTTCCTATCTGCCAAGAACGCTGGATTTTCCCAAGCGGTAAACAGTAGAATCAAAGCGAGCAATAGAAAGATACCGACGTTCTTTAAGTTCATTTTTTATCGCAACTACTTAGAGACCTAATATTTCCTTAAACTCACTGAGGTTGGTGAGCCTGACTTCCACCAACTGCTAAATCCATGATGGCTTCTTCGCTCAATTTTGCACGTGGGAGCTCGCCCGTGATTCGCCCCTCATGCATAACTAGAACTCGATCCGCCATGCCGAGTATTTCTTCCATTTCGCTGCTGACAAAGAGAATCGCCACCCCATCAGCAGCTAATTTCTCCATCAATGTGTAGATTTCTTGCTTGGCGCCGATATCAACCCCACGGGTTGGCTCATCCAGCATGAGCACCTTTGGTTCCCGTAAAATCCATTTGCCAAAAACGATTTTTTGTTGATTGCCACCCGACAAATAAGCGGCGGTCTGTTGCAGATGCGGCGTCTTAATTTTTAATGCGTCCACCTGAGATTGAGCCGCTGCACGATCACCTCTCAAATCCAACCATCCACAACGACTTCGATTCTCAGCCGAAACTATAACCAGGTTTTCCTCGACACTCATAGGCGTCATCAAACCTTGATGCCGCCGGTCTTCTGGCACCAAGGCCAAGCCAGCTCTTATCGCTGCCTTCGGCTGCCCTAAGGTATAAGACTCACCATCCACTGTTACCGTGCCTGTTAACGCAGGACGCACACCAAGCAAGGCCTCCAAGACTTCTGTCCGGCCAGCTCCAACTAGTCCCGCCATGCCAACCATCTCACCTCCCCGAACCTCGAACGAAACAGGTGAGCTCATTCTGCCCGCCACGACCAAGTTTTCAACTTTGAGCCGAACGTCACGCAGAGGATGCTGCTGATGCGGAAAATATTGACTTAGTTCGCGTCCAACCATCAATCTTACCATCGCCTGGTGATTGATCTCATTTTTCTCTAAGCGTCCAGCATTCGCTCCATCTCGCAAAACTTCTACGCGATCGGCCAGTCGCGCAACTTCACCGAGGCGATGTGATATGTAGACCACACTAACACCCTGACGCCGTAACTGCTCGATTAACTCAAATAGTTTTTCTGCTTCGCCACTGGATAAACTGCTTGTTGGTTCATCCATGATCAATACTCGAGCGTCGCAAGACAGCGCCTTAGCTATCTCCACTTGTTGCTGCTGCCCGATCGATAACTCACCCGCCAGCGTTTTGGTAGAAACCTTGAGGCCGACCTGCTCCAGGTACTTAGCGGCCTCGCGATGCATCGCGCGCTGATCGATCCATCCGAAGCGGTGCGGTTCACGCCCCAAAAAAATATTTGCGGCCAGGCTCAGATTACCGGCGAGGTTCAACTCTTGATGGATCAGTGAAATGCCGCAAGCCTGAGAGTCGGCCGTATTGCGAAACGTAACGGGCTTACCATGCCACAACAATTGGCCTGTATCCGGAGGCTGGACCCCAGCTAAAATCTTC
>JAUMAI010000114.1:2941-7421 GCA_032116775.1 Pirellula sp.
CATCAAGGTGCTTTTACCCGCACCATTTTCACCGATAACCGCCAACACCTCCCCTTCGCGTACTTCCATCGTCACGCCACGCAGCGCCTTCACACCCGGAAAGCTCTTGGTGATTTGCTCAATCTTCAGACGTATGGTCATTGGGAGGTACTATGTATGCAGCGTGGTTTGGATGAGACAACTATGCAGGTAGAGAAGACTTGCATTCCCCCAGTAGAAAATGAACCACGACCCCAACGGATCGCGGTTCACAATTGGGTATCCTACAGCGGGCTATTCGGGCTTATCTAGAAGTTCATCGATGACCCCTCGGCTACGTTCTTGGGCGTTGAGCACTTCGAGCTTACCGACAAAAATCATCACCTTTCCACCTTCTGGCAATGCCTGCTTAACCAACTTACCAGCAGCCCTGCCCGCCTGGTAATTACTGGTGCCTAAATAAAACAAGCGATTGCTTTCTGGAGCATCCGAGTCCTGACACAGGACAGGCATGCGAGCAGCGGCCTCGTTAATCATATCAACTTGGTTGGCTGGATTGATCGGACTGATCGCCAAGCCCTGCCCACCGTTGTTGATGAAAGTCTCAATCGACTGCTTCTGTTGTTCCACAGTGCCATTGCTGGGCATGATGACTTCGCAAGTGGCATTAAACACAGGCTCTGCTTTCTTGCAACCTTGCTGAGCGAGTACCCAAAATGGATCGATGCTGTTGGTGATGAAGCACAACTTGATGGGATTGGTGATATCGTAATCGGTTCGGTCGGCAGCAGGGACATCTCCTTCACCGGCATTTATCTTTTCAATGTTGGCTTTGAACTCCAAAACATTCTCCGCAGTGACGGTGGTATGCGGAATGTAGATCATCTTATCTTCAGGGACCTTAACTTCCTGCTTACGAGCCAAAGCAGCCAAGTACTCGACCGATTTGAAACCAAACAAATAGGGCTGTTGAACGATAGTGCCAACAACCGTACCGTCGCTAATGGCTTGTAGGGTTTCAGGATGTTCATCAAAGCCGACAATTTTAACTTCGTTCACCTTACCTGCATCTTGCAAGGCCGACAGAATGGCTGGCGGATTGTAAGCCCACAATCCCACCATGCATTTGATGTCTGGATGAGCAAGCAAACTTGCCTGAGCATTGGTCTTGGCTGCGGCAGAATCTTTGTTATCTGTACGAATTCCAAGAATCTCGTACTTACCCGCTTTCATTGGCAAAGCGTATCCAACGCCCTCATACATCGTTGCCCCTGATTCGGCGGCAGGCGAGCCAGCAGGAGTTCCCGCGTCAACAGGAGGGGCAACTGCCCCATCGCTTTTCTTTGCGACTGGCTCTACCGGTGGTGGTTCGCACCCCACCAAAGCCATACACCCCAGAATCAACGCCAGTTTACCTGCTTTGAGTCGTTTCATTTTGCACACCATCAGCGGGAGAGTGGTCCGGTTGCGTGAGTAGCATTTACGAAAATGTCACCCTAAATTCAGTCGGGATTGTAATCCTTCCGGAAATCTTCAGCAACGAAGTCCCCTCTAATAACTTCCCGGCACTGCGACTTGCCCATTAATCCTACGAAAATCCAGCACTTTCTCCGCAACTAGCCAACGCAGCCCCTCCCTGTTTCTCTGCGTCTCCAATGTTCCGCCATGGGCCCAACCTGCGAAGACGATTTTGCCCAACTTAGACCTGGCTACTTCGATAAGCTGTCCTAATTAGCTAAAGGCTTCCTGTTATCGCAGTGGATTGGGATAGGCTAAAAACCTTCAATCTCCTTGTGCCTGGGTCCCCTCGTTTTTACCAAGGTTCCCCGAAAACGACTGCCGACACTTAAACCGTAGCCATGCAAAACGGTGGAGTATTTGGGGGCCAACGAAACTTTTGATCGATGTGAAGATGGCTTACCGAGTGTCGTGCCTCGACTTGCTGTACAGTTAATCCCATCCCCGATCGGAATCTCTTCGATGCTCTTTCAAGGTAAACCCCAAAGCGACGTAGGTACACCGACAGCTCGCCCTCAACACGCTTCCACCGAGGAATTAGGCTTCTCTATCGCCGCCGGCACAGCACTCGGCCAATGGCTCGTAGTGCAAGGAATAGCCAAAGGCTCGCACGCAGAAGTCTATCGCGCATCCCCTTTAGATCGCGGCACACACTCCACTGCCGATTATGCGGTAAAAGTTGTTCGCCAGGATCGTGATCCGCAGCTAGGGAAACAGCTTCTTCAACGTCAAGTCATCGCTTCCAATCTGATCTCGGCTCCCGAAGTCATTCCGGTGTTAGCAGCGGATCTCGATTCGGAGCGTCCTCACATCGTAATGCCATTCATCCCTGGAGCAGATCTAAAGTCCTGGCTTAATCACAATTCCACGCAACCACTCCCAGTGCTGCTGTGGATTGTGCGACAAATCGCACAGGGGCTGAAAGAAATGCATCAACATCGTTGGCTTCATGGAGACGTTCAACCGGCCAACATTATCATTAGCGATTCCGGGCATCTTTTTCTTGCCGACTTAGCCTTTTCCCAATCGCTGGATAACCTTGTGGCTGATTTCGGAACTGGCAATCGTCTCTATGCTGCACCAGAACGCTGGACTGGGACACCGGAGCTCTCCCCTGCCAGTGAAGTCTACAGCTTGGGAATCATCTTCTACGAATTACTGGCCGGTCAATTACCGGTAGAGTGCGGCACCGAGCAACAATACTCTCCGGCAGCGTTACAGGAGTCAGCGAGTATTTTGCGTCGCAAACGCCCAACTGCCCCGGTGTCTATTGAACGCGTACTTGCCAGACTGATGGCTCGGCAAGCATCAAGGCGTCCCACACTCTCAGAGGTCGTTCCTGTATTGATGGCACTGGAGATCGAAACATTTGGCCAACACATCAATCCATCCTCAAAACCCTCCAAAGCAGCCTAGAGAGCGAACTTGAACGATACCACCCTCTTTGCCAAAACCGCCATGCTAACGGTATAAGTAATGACCGAGGCGGATGCCGCGAAATCTTATCTTCCAGAATCGTACAGAGGAAACAAGTTTTCAAACGGCCGATAACCGAGCCGTTTCTCGGTAACATTGTCGCTGTATAATTTCATGCAGCAGCTTACTGCAAAAATCTTCCACATCGACATCCGTTGCGATGATTTTCAGCGTGAAACCTTAGCTTCCTTTTGAGCCGAATCTGCATGGCTACTATTAAACTTACCTCCTTTACTTCGTGACTCCATCGTGCCCCAGCCCCATACAGTCAACACCGATTCAATCTTCATTTCGGCAATCGCCTTCGAATTAGCCATCGGAGGTGCAGGACTTTTACTCGGACAATGGATCGGCCCTGAGTCACGAGAATTTGTTCCACAATGGCATCAATACACTGACATTGTACAGGGTATTATTTGGGGTACTGTAGCAGCCTTACCCATGATCGTTGTTGCATTGATATTCACGAAACTTCCTATCAAGTCTGTTCGCAACCTAAACCATCTAAGTGAAGAAAAACTGATCCCTTATTTCCGACAGTTTTCTGTAGCCCAACTCATCGTATTCGCGATGGCGGCCGGTGTTTGCGAGGAATTATTTTTTCGTGGCTGGCTTCAATGTTCGCTAACAGGTCCCATAAATCCCGAGCTCCCCTGGTCACCCCTGGTCGTGTTTGGTGTTGTGCTTGGAGGCACCATATTTGGCATCTGCCACGCGTTGACACCATTGTATTTTGTCTTAGCGACCTTAGCTGGCATCTTTCTTGGTACTCTACTGGTCGAATCATCGAATCTTTTAGTACCAGTCGTAGCTCACTTTTTGTACGACATCTTTATGCTGATATGGCTTGTAAGATCCGATCGGACCAGTGGCTAGAACGTGCCTCCTCTAATAAAAAATGCTCTGCAGATTATTCCAATCTACAGAGCATCACCGATCTATTTTCGTAACAGCTACGTTGCGAAGTTAGCTGATCAATTTCAGCATTTACTGTGGAAGATTTTTGCTGTAGATGAACGTAGTCTCAACTTCAGCTACTGCCTCTCCGGGTAAATCAGTCGCAATTCTTAGAATCGCGGACTTAGCTGCCAAATCCTCCCCAGCGGTCAACGTAACCGGCACGAGATGTACTGCCTTGGGCTCATCGGAAGCCTGATAATCTACCTTGAAACCATCGCACTGTATCGAGGTTATACGAAATGGCTTTGAGCCTCTGACAACAACTCGCTCTTGTATTTCAGTTCCGGGAGCGATCTCTTTTAAATCCAATGCTTGCGGACTCACGGAAAGAATTGGCCGTACATCGGCGCTGTATCGTAGAGCAACGCTCTTGAGACGCTTGTCGTTGGTTTCCAAGATCAATTCGTTTTGCAACGTTCCAACAGGCGCTCCCTCACGAATCGAAACTTCTATTTCGTAACCAACTCGTCCATTCGTTCTTGTGGCTTCTTTAACATCAGCCGCTACAAATTCATTGGGGCTACGCACGCCCAATATTTTCCAGTCA
>JAUMAI010000115.1:0-3002 GCA_032116775.1 Pirellula sp.
CAGGCGCTGCGTCAACAGCGGCTCAAAAACGAATGATTCGATATTCGGCAACGGGCATGGTTACCCCAGTTTAGCCTTTACTGACCTCCGGTCGCCCCATCCTGTGGCAGGTCATTCCATTCAGAAGGAATGTCAGAATCGCAATTAAACGATTGATTCGTAACGACTCCTTTCTCAACTTGAAACACGATCACAGACTCGTATTTCTTCGTTTGTTCATTGTAGCCGCCCACTGATAGATGAATTCGCCCTGTAAACCAGTAAGCATGCCGCTGTCTCCTGATCTTGCCGCGGTGTATGTCGCGCGATGCGAAAGAAGAAATGGCAGGAAACAGTATATATGTTTACGCATTCCTGAAAGGTTCACAGCAATCTCGGAATCTGCTGCTGACGTGTTACGAGAAGCGGACGTTGATCAACTCAATTTAGATGGATTAACCAGCCTGTCAAACGTGTCTGCAGAGAGTCTAAGTCGAAGCACAGCCAGATGTTTGTCGCTAGATGGGCTTACGGAGTTATCGGATGCAGTTGCGGAATCGCTTAAAAAACAACGAAACATGTTATCGTTAGATGGTCTTACGAAGCTTTCCGATTCTTGTATCGAGATTTTAAGTCAACAGATTCACACTCTATCTTTGAATGGGTTAAAATGTCTCTCGATAAGCGCAGCTGGAATCCTAGGAAAGCATCAGGGCAGACTATGGTTGTGTGGGGTGAAAACACTATCTGTATCCGCAGCAGAACTTTTGGCTAGCCATACCGCCATAGATGAACCAGATGAAACAATTGCTGAGCTAAATCTTCAAGGGGTAAGAGATATTTCGGTGCAGGCAGCGGAGGCACTCAGTCGGCACGAAGGTACCATTGCGCTTGACTTAGATTCTTTTTCAGACAAAGCCCTCGCTGCGATCTGTCGCCACAAAGGCTTGCAGACTACTTGCTGCTCTTCAAGTGTGAAGAAGAAGATACAGAGAATGAGGAATAACAAAGCGAACAGTAAGTCTTCACGCTTTCCCATCCTCGTTGCGGCCAAAGCGGCAGGCGCAACTCTGTTGCGAACCATCTGGCAGGGGCACGGAGACGACGGTTGCTTCGAGCATCAGTTATTCAAGAATCGTCAGAGGATGAATTTTAAGGGTAACGTCGAAACCGATGTGGAAACCATCATAGAGGAAAACGGGTTCATCATTGACGGCATGATGAATGGTTCCGTTGGGATCCTGGAGATAACCTACGCACCGAAATGACACGACTCCTGCGCCGCGCCGGAGTCTCGGGTTGGCCACGATTGTTCCACTCGATGCGAGCCAGCAGACAAACAGAACTGCAGCGTGAGTTCCCCCTGCACGTGGTTTGCTCTTGGCTTGGCAACTCGCCACGCATCGCCCAGCAGAGTTATCTCCTGGTCACCGAGGATGATTTTGCCAAGGTGGCTGGGGTGCAGAAGGTGATGGTGGAGGGGTGATGTGAATGGTGGTGTGGGGAGGGTGCCGGGAAATGGGTAGGCTTACGCCATCTTTCGCGTGACTATACCGTGAAGCTGAAGTATCGATAGTCGGACCAGTCGCTTTCGCCGAGCTTGCTCTTGGCCTTAACTCGGAACCGGCCGGGTTGAGCCCCACTGAACGCAGTCATGAAAAAAGGAATTGGCAAATCGGAATCAATTTCTTCGTCGTAGAATTGTTCGGGGCCAAACGGTTGTCCCGCACCAAGTTCAAAGATGTACGTCATCGGGTAAAGTCCGGAACTCGGAAACCAATGACAATCGAGGATACGAGGATAGTGCGAGAAAACGGCGCGATCCGCGGGGATGATTATTTCGGGCGACGTTGGCGAACCGTCAGTTGAGAACCTGCCGTTGAATGGATCGATCTTTGCGAACACTCTTCCGGCATCATCGAATCCGACTAGAAAGTTGTAGGTTCGTGGATGTGGAACCATTGGCATTTGTAAGTAACCGTACGAGTAGTACGGATCGGTCGGCCGGGATTTGCCACAGCGGTACTTATCAGCCAGTGGCGGCCCAAGTTGCGCTACGACATCATCGCGCGACATGCCGATTTGAACCTCAGCCCATTTCTCGTAGTCGGGCTGGACGTGTTCCGGTTTGGGTATCAAATGCGGAAAAGTGTAGCGCATCTTGTGAATGCTTTTTGTGGGCGAACGCCGCCGTTCACCGGGCCGCGGCGAACAACGGTGATTTCAGAACCCGCGCGGCCGGCGGCTCCGGTGGAACGGATTGTTATCCCACGAACTCCCGAACGCGTCACCATTTTACGATTCCGCGCATTACTTTCAAACCTCCAACAAGCGTTGATCCTCCATACTCCTTGGCCAAACGCAGGAGGGTTTTGTGAAACCCACAATTAGGAAATGTGGATTCAACCTTGGCGATGGCGGATCGACGGATTCCCTTTCGGCACCAACCTTTCGTTGCGTCTATCCAGTCGGCTTTTCGGCATGCCTCAATTACGTCCGCGTGCATTCCTTTGTACTTGAACAACTTGTGGTGCCAATGGATCGCGCCACGCAAAGCGTCTGGGTCCAATCCCCAACCGTATTTCTCATTGTCGCGGAGAGCGACAGCTTCTGAGGGCTCCAAATAGGCCAACTCCTGATCTGTCCAAAGCCCGATGTCGTGGTAAACGAACGCGGTTTCCACAATCTGCTCGTATTCCGGCGAGTTGTCCAGAAAGTACATCGCGTATGTCACGCAACGGTACACGTGGTTTCGATAGCCTTCAAAGTCGTGGCCAATCAGAGTGCGGTAGGGTGCGAACAGCTCGTCAATAAGGGGACGCTCAATCTTTATGGTGATGTCAGCCAAGGTAAATAAGCTTTGTTGTCCAGAAATCAGGAATTATTGCGAATGGGATAACTTGTCTTTATACGGATCAGCCTAAACCCTGTAGACCGCACCAATGCAGCCTATCACGCAAGCTAGCCTAGATCCGAAGTTGAATGATATCAGGCACTTGCAAGCCGAACAATCATTGGATCGA
>JAUMAI010000116.1:0-3108 GCA_032116775.1 Pirellula sp.
TAATGTCGCGAGTGAGCCATGCTGATTTTGGGCAAGCGATAGCATGGAGGTTGATGGGCCAGTTTGAATATCAAGCTCTTGGCAGTACTGGGAACTTCGAGCCACTGTTGCGTATTAAATCCGCATGCGAGTAAGGCCCGCAGAATTCTCCAGGGACTGGGAGGCCACTCAATTTGACCTTCATTTACATGTGAGCCATGCGGAGTTGCATGATATCGGCCAGCAGGAAATCGAAGCTGTATCGTCGGCATCAGACTTCTCCTCAATCCTCGTCGACTTCTGTGTCTTCCGACTCTTTAACTTCTTTTGCTTTCTTTAATTCATCTTCAAAGTGAACGGTCGTATGCACCATCAAGCCTTGGCATTTCTTGATGGCCTCAGCAAGCGAGTTCGATAACTCGGAGAGTGACGGCAGCGAAAAACCTTCAGGTCGTATTGCATGGATCGTTCTACGTTCGATAGGTTCGAGATCACATGCCGTCCGCAGTCGTAAGTCGCCATCTAGTAGCTTGCGTATCCGGTAAAGTGAAAGAAGGATCAGCATTTCGGTGGCTTCATGGCTAAGGCCATAGCCGCGAAGTTGAGCCAGATCGAGATTGATATAGCAAACAATTTTTTCTGCAACATATTCGTCTCGCGAGAATGGGACGTTTCCAAATCCACTCTTGGTATCACCCGATGGATTAACATGATCATTTTTGACACCACCGGAGGATACGATGTCGACATTGGAGGCCTCAATAAAAGCGGATAGGGCTCTCGCGACTCGGGGGCGTCCTCCTGCTAGTTCAGACTTTGCGAGAAAAACGCCATGGATTAGGGAGCCGACGTCATATTTAAGAAGTACTTCAGCTAGTTTTTGGCGATCGATAGGGCCTTGCTCGAGTCCCCCGAGTTCGCTCTTAAGCAATTCAATAAAAGTGCTGTCCTTACCCTCCAGTAGATAGGGACTGTTGATTCTATGCGCTTCAAGCATCGAATCGGTTAGGAATTTTCCGCCACGCTTGACCGTGACATGGCTGATACCTGCAAGGTCGGTAACCGGACTATTGTTGGCCAGATTCCAGCAAGTTAGCTCCAAGCGATTGGCCATGCTCTGTGCGCTTTCCACCAACAGTTTCCGTCCCGACGCGGTCTTGTATTCTGCCGCGCCAAGGCTGAAAAAACCGGTCGGTTGAAAACGATCGCCCAGCGTAGGCCGCAGTGGGATCGCAAACAAGATACGGTTTTCGGTGCTAAGGGATTTGAGATCAAGCATTGACAGTTCCTTTGAGAGACGGGTCAACGATTACAGCAGCGCGCTGGATGCTACGGGGACTTAATGGGAAAACTAAGGCGGCAGCCCAGCGTTTGGCGACTTCGTCGTTGGCATTGCTAAAATATAAAGGGGGCCGAAGGCCTGCACTTCGCAATCGCCTGATGGCGATTTCTATAGCTCGACTTGCTGAACCAGATTGCAGATATTTCACGATGGAAGGGTCGGCGGTGATTGATCTACCATCTTTCAATGGGCCTGGTAGATGCAGGAGTTTCAGCATCAACCATGCTTCCTCAGGTAGCGACCTAGCCGTTGCTGAGTGGCTCGAGTGATTCTTTTTGTCAAGAAATTTGTTTCGACCCGCAAAACGAGTGCTTCGTTGTTTTTGCATTGAAAGTGGCAGATGCTCTGCAGTCAGCAGATCCCAACGCAAAGGCATCAGAGCACGCGCAAGGCCGTAAAGTTTGGCGTCATTCAATTGGCCATTTATAAAATCTGTAATGTCGGATAAACGGGCACCGCAAGCATGATGCGCTGTCAGTTGTAATCGTCGTTGCGAACCGCGCTCTGCTTCGAAAAGTCGCCTTGCTACCACCGCCGCACAGTCATCTAAAAAATCCTTACCAGTCATCACGACACGAGGGTCATTTAGCAGGCGATTCTTGCTCGAATTAAACCTCAGAAAGCGAATCCCCTTCAGCGGTAGCCAATGACCTCTGATTGAATCAATCTGCCAGCCTTTGCGGGTGTAGCCAGCGGCAGCACTTGCCAGGGCAATCGCCAATCGCAACTCACCACTTCCATCGTCAATGGCACGCAGCCATTGCGGGTGTAATGGAGGTATTGGTCCGGCCGAAATAGCAACCCCGTTTTTCTGGAT
This sequence comes from Pirellula sp., assembly GCA_032116775.1. Classification (GTDB taxonomy): domain Bacteria; phylum Planctomycetota; class Planctomycetia; order Pirellulales; family Pirellulaceae; genus JAFLCP01. The sequence goes on from JAUMAI010000116.1 coordinate 2,139, forward strand.
GCTCTCGATATCCAAAGCGGCTTGCAGGACAGACTGCCAAAGCGTCGGGTTAGGATTCCTGGGATCATCTTTGGCGAGTAGATTCAGTAACTTATCCGCCAAGTGTTTTTCGGCATTTTTCAAACTAGTCGTGGCGTAGCTATCTCGAGCACGTGCATGAATTCTGTCTGCCCAGACAGAAAGATTGTCGACTAGATGAGTCAGGGGATGTTCGCGTACCTCGAATCGACCTAACGGTACTGCGAGATTCGATTGACCGTTACGTTCTAGGTAGCCATAGCGAATAAAACTTCCTATACCACGAGCGGTGCCAAGCCTGCTGATCGCGCAGGCCGCCTCAATCGGACGGGCTGCTATTTGTCGTCCCAACTGAATCCGAGCTTCTCCAAATAAAGCACGAACATCAGATATGGAGGATGGACGGTTCCAAAGTGGCATCCACTGCTCGCCTAGTTGAGATTTTTCAAAGCCGGTTGAAGCGTAACCTGCGGCATGAGAACGTACGACAAACGGTGCACTGGCGCGATCGGCATCTTTGGGAGACAGACGTCTTGTGGCTTTGGCTGAGAATAGGATGGTCCCTTCGAGCATCAGGACAAAATCCCAAGGATTCACATAGGAGTTGCCAATGATTCCGGTTGAACTATTGGGACCTCCAGCCGAACCTGGTTGGAATTGCCCGATCGAGGAATTGTTGAGGTCGTTTGTTGGTATTCGCCAGAACGCTTCCTGCAACAATCGACAAGTTGATGGTTTAGGCGAACCTTCAGCAGATTGAATTTCGAAAAGATCTCCTAGTCTTTGCATGAAATTATTTGTGAAATCAAGATTGCCATCGTTACCTCCTGTACCAAGTAGCGACGGCCAGTCAGGAGACCCATCTTCATTTAAAACAACTGCACAGGCTAACCATTGTGCTGCAGGGCCTCGCCAGAGCTTTTTGCAATCTGTGATCAAGGCTTCTTTGAGC
>JAUMAI010000117.1:0-7545 GCA_032116775.1 Pirellula sp.
CCTCGAACTGCAGGGCATAAAGGACGCCCTAATGGCGGTGTTCGATGGACTCGTGACCGCTGATGCGTTCCTGGAGATCCGTGACATCGACACCTATGTGGCGGTGAACGAGGGTCATGCCCTGTATCTCTACCTGGGCTCCCTCAAGCTACGCACCGCTGCCTACCCCGTGTTCTTTGTACCAGTCGAACTCAAGAAGCTCGATTTTTGCGTCAGAACCATAAAGACATTTCAAACGCTCTCGTGTGTTGGATATTCCAATACCAAATCCCCCCAGTGTTTTTATGTCAGGTTGAGTGGGGCTAAAGTTAGAGATTTCCACCAACAATCGCCCCGAGTTTACGCTTGATTTCACTTTAAGCTCCACCGGTTTGTCAGCTTGAAATCCATGCTTGATAGCGTTCTCCACAAGTGGTTGCAAAATAAATTCAGGAACATCGAAATCGTTGGCTTCTTCGTCTGTTTCAAAAGTCGCCTTTAAGCTGTCACCGAATCGGATCATCTCGATATCCAAATAGGCGGTCAAGGCGTTTAGCTCATCGTTGAGAGGGCGTAGCATTGCACTTGGGCTTGCTAACCGGAAACGAAGAAAAGAGGCAAGTTTGTCTACCAATTGCGGGATCTTCGCCGGATTATCTCTCGATAACGCATCGATGGAAGAGAGGCAATTGAAAAGCAGATGTGGATCAAGTTGCGATCGCAGTGCCAATAATTTCGATTCAGCCTCCCCTCTCAGAGATTCCGCTAATTTTAGCTTTGCATGAATTAACGACAAATGATGGTTAACAAGCCAAACCAGGAAGATGAATATACCGGATGGAAAAAAGTAATTACGCCTCGAGTAGGGAATGACCATGGACTGGGTCATGTATTGCACAATAATATCGGCGGTTATGAAAAGCCAGATAGTAAGCCATAACCAGGCCAACCATGTTCGCAGGCGAAGAGCAATTGACAAACAAACGATCGTATAGATCAGCCCAGCTAAAATACTGATACTCATCAGGTACTGTATCGACAAACGGTAGTCGAGAACTAAGGTCAGAATGGTGCCAACCACAAAGAGCAGGATGACTGTGATTCGTAATCTCGATATCCACTGAGGTATCTTTTGAAGACGGATGAGTTTGTAATCAATCGATAGAATCAGAACCACTGAAATCGCAGTAATTGCACCATAAAACTGCCTCTCCCACCATAACGATAGCTCAGGAAATATCATACGAATGTGACCGTCAAATAGACTGATTCTGATCGCATAGCATCCCGTAAATAAAGCGATTGCCGAATACATGCGTTCTCGAGTTGCTATGCCTAGAAGAAGCAAGATAATCGCAGTCGCCAAGCAACTCGTAAGCAGGAAAAAATCCTTCATCAACCGCATGCGGTCAAATCGCGCAAATACGTCTTCAGAACCTATTACCATCGGAAACCAAATGAGTGTGTCGGATTCTGCAACCAGGTACAGGTCAATCGATTGGTTTGCCCTAAGCGAAAAGGCGATACGTGGATATTGCTTCGCTGGCACTATCCCCTCTTGGATCTCAAATGCACCCGCGGGTGTGCAATCGCGAACCACGCCATCTTCAACGATCATCCACTGAGCATGCGTTAGCCTCGCCATCGATAACTCAACTACCAGACGAGTCTCACTGCTGGTCATGTTGCGAATCGTACAATGCACCCAGACCTTAGAATTCGTGAAACTGGCGGAGGAGGCTAGACGCGGTTCGTCGATAAACCGTTGTTTGTGCTTCCCAGAAATAAGATCGTCGATCGTGATTTGCTTGCTAGGATCCGACAAAATTGACAGATAATTTGCAAGCGAGCTCATCGAATCCGAAGCTTGTTGAATGATAAATGGCTCTGCAGCATAGGTCGTTGAACCATACAGCATTGCTGCTAAGAAAAAAACGATCGTCTGATGAACTAGCCAGACAGATTTGCTACTCACGCTACAAATCATTTCGGTTCATCCATGATAAGCAGCTTGAGAAATCAGCGATAACTAAAGTGGGTTTATACATCAGATCGTGACGATTATTCGGTTGTTTAGTGTTTGTTGTCGACAGGTTCAAGGTTCAAGGTTCAAGGTTCAAGGTTCAAGGTGGAAACAGAGTTCCACTTTTATTGGTACACAAAGGCTTCTTGTCTCTAAGTGTTTGTGTTCATGACAAAGGTAGCACAAATCAAAAAAAAGCTTTTCAGTTGATTCAGTGACGATGACATAGTACGCCAACACACTTCCCCAGGCCGATTGCCCCATGTTGGGGCGTAGGCGAGACTTTGGTATTGCGTTTCGATCGTTGGTTGATGAACGACTGATCTACGCATGCTAAGCCAGGAGTCTGTCGCATGTCAAATGCCTTGGCGCCTTCCATCCAGTATTAAAACTCACTTCTAAGATTTTCATGATCAACGCATTCGAAGCGTCTTTTATCCAGTGATCAATGTGGTTGGCATTGCAATCTGCGTTATGATTCACGGAGCAAATGATTTGTGGGCTTTTGGCAACTCTGGAAGAAAGAATAGGGATCGGCAAGCGTTGATTCATGTAGTCTACTTGGTTTAAACTCCCTCTCGTGAGAGTCGTTGATGCCTCTGTTTTGGATCGAAGGGGATTTCTATGCTGGCATGGTTGCAGAAAAAAGCTGTAGAGTCTTTTGCTCCGCAGAGTCTTTTCTTCTCCGTCTGGGTCTTAACGGCTGGAATCTGTTTGGCCCAGAAGGAGAAGCCAAGCATTTTTGTGCAAGGTTATAGAATTACGGTTGAGGATATTCAACGAACCGATGTCATGAGGATGGAGACGGAGATTAATCCATTGATCGGATTTTCCGGACAGGACATGTCGCAATTCGTTGCTGCGTTACAGCAAGCAGCAACGGGCGGTGTACCTATCGCTGACAAAGATCAAATTCCTCCACCGAATATCGGTCTTGCGTTACTCATCGAATCAAGTAACAAGAATAAAGTGAAGGTAAATTCGATTGTCGATTTCGGTTTACCGCTAACGGCTACTGATGATCAAGGCAAGAAGTTGGAATCACCTGAGACCCCCGCACTGTCGATTCACTTTCCTCAATTTGAGAAAGATAAGCAGGACGCCAAGTTTGTATACTTTTATCAACAGGATAGAGACGCCGAGAAAATAGCAACGCTTGAAGGGGAGTTGTCGGTTACGCCTGGTAAAGTCTCTACGGTTGAATTCAACGGCCCGAACTTCGTAAACCAGATAAAGCGAAGTGGTCGTGACTCTTTCAGTATCACCTCGTTGGAGCAAAAAGATGAGGGACTAGTCATAACCATGGTGTTGCCAACTCCCCAGCAGCCGACGGCTGGGTTTAACAATCCACAGGCTGTACAGGCTGCTTTGCTCGAAAGGCTTCAGGCTTATCGTTTAGAGGCAGAGGACGATCAGGGAGAAATTCACAAGCCCCGTCCGTTCTTGACGGGTAATGACACGTTTAAGGCAGAAATGAGTTCAAGCTTTTCTTTTCAATTTGGATCTGCAGGTAACAATCAAGCAGGAAATGGACCGAGGAATCGAGGTACTCAGGTCCAAGTGTTTAATCTAGCGTCTCTTCCGGTAGGTCGATCACTCAAATCGATTCGCGTCACCATGACAGAGAAGACCGGCACACCTCGCAAGTTGCCATTTATAATTCGCGACATTCCACTTCCTTAGCGCCCTCTCCGCGTAGATTTCGGACGCGAACGCTTTCCAAAGGACTTAGGGGCAGTGGATGGAGATGAGGGATGCTTTGATTGGGTTTTCCCTGGACTCGCAGGCTTTCGTTTGGGCATTGCTGCAGTATCGCGACGCTCACTGCTGTTTCCTTCTGATTTTCGACGAATCGATGGTCGTTTTGTTGCGCCACGACTCTGTCTTGGATTACCTCGGGCTTGCTTGTTCTTGCCAAGTTGGCTGTAGCCACGCAATTCATGGTCTTCAGCATCAGAGGAGTGGAACGGATGATCTCGATCGACCGGTATGGCCATACCGATCGTTTTCTCGATTTGTTGCAGGAATTTGTATTCTTCACCATCGCATAGCGTGATGCTTTCACCGGTAGCTCCCGCGCGAGCCGTTCGACCGATTCGATGAACGTAAGCCTCGGCTTCCACGGGAACGTCGTAATTGATCACCAGGTTAATGTTGTCGATGTCAATTCCGCGCGCGGCAACATCGGTCGCAATCAAGACGCGAACCTTGCCATCGCGAAACATGTTGAGCACACGCTGGCGAGCATTCTGTGAGCGACCGCCATGGATTCCCTCTGCCGAAACCCCAGCGTCAATCAACGATTTATAAAGCCGATCGGCACCATGTTTGGTACGCATGAATACCAAAACTCGAGTTAGCGATTCATCAGATAGCAGTCGATCGAGCAGTTTTCGTTTATTAGATCGTTCGACGTACATCACGCTCTGTTTCACGCGATCCGCCGTTCGAGCTGGTGGCGTAACCATAACTGTGACATGTTCATGCAGTAACGTTGAGGCTAGCTTCTGAATCGGAGGTGGCATGGTGGCCGAGAGGAATATGGACTGCCGTTTACTCGGAAGCAGTCGTACAATCTTTTGCACATCTGGCATAAAGCCCATATCGAGCATTCGATCGGCTTCATCCAGCACAAAGAATTGTAGCTTCGATAAGGAACAATGTTTCTGATCGATCAAGTCCAGCAAGCGTCCTGGTGTCGCAATAACCAGATGAGCACCCTTGGCTAAAGCAGCTACTTGAGGTCGTTGGCCGACACCGCCATATATGGTCATGTGGCGAACCTTGGTGTGTTTTCCGATGGCACTGATATTTTCAGAAATCTGCACGACCAATTCGCGCGTGGGGGCAATGATCAAGCCGAGCGGCTGATAAGGAATTGCATGTTTGCCGAGCTGATGAAGTTTCTGCAGAATTGGAATCGCAAAGGCTGCTGTTTTGCCTGTCCCCGTCTGTGCGCATCCCAGCAGGTCCTTTCCCTCCAGCAGTGGCGGGATCGCTCCGGACTGGATCGGGGTTGGCGTAATATATTCGAGAGCCTTAAGGGCGGATTGGATCTCAGGGAGGATCGGGAGATCAGAAAACTTGTTGGACACGACTGCCTCAATACTCTCCCGCTAATGGAGAGTTGCGAAAACTCGTAAGTAATCCAGTAAGTGTAAACGACATCACCAAGGACTATAAGTCCAAATAGCTTTACTAGGACCATTTAGTTGTCATTCGCTGGGGCGAGCGCATACTCAGTTTCTCATCGATTTGTGGTTCGGATAGCAGGAATTACGTGGCCATCTTTAGCAACGGTTAACATAACGGTTACTCCATAGGTTGGCAGTCATTAACTCTCTCGTGTGATACGTGAAGGTAGTCGAGTTCGATAATTCAGGGGCCAAACTCCGGGAAAAGCAATTGATTTGGGTTCCTGAGCCTGTCGGGTTATACTCGAGTGGTAGGGGGAATCGAGTGGTTAGGACGACTTATCAGCGGTGTTTACTGTGACAAGCGAGTGATGATTCATGCATCGAAGCAGTATCTTTCGAGCGTTACACCGAATCGTTCAGGCCGCAACTTTTGCAGACTCTAATGGCCTTTCAACACGGAATGCCGTAGAGATGATTGCGGCAAGAGAGAGTCAAGCCAATGAAGCGATCTTGAGGCGACGCGAAATGCTGCGTCGAACTGGTGCAGCTATCGCTGCTACTGCATGCGGTAACTCGCTGTTGGCCCCGCGATCCTCGCTGGCAGGCTCGCGCAACACCAATCAGTCCGTTGGGATTGTCGGTGGCGGTTTGGCTGGACTTCTCGCCGCACGGACACTTAGTCGGTTGGGGGTAAAGGTCACTCTTTACGACGGAGCCGGTCGCCTGGGTGGTCGAGTGCAATCTTTGCGGGGTGTTTTTCCGAACCAGGTTGCCGAATTAGGTGGCGAATTGATCGACAATCTTCATAAGACGATGCTCGGCTTGGCGCAGGAGTTCGATTTGCAGATCGAAGATGTGAACAAGGTTGATGGAGAAGTCTTTTATAACTTTTTCGGACAAAGCTATTCCGAGGCGGACGTTGTCGAAGAGTTTCGGCAATTTGTTCCTGCCATCAAGGAAGATGTGCGTTGGCTTTCAGGTGAAATATCTGCGAGCTCATTTACTGCCAACGATCGTCGTCAGGATCTAATCTCGTTACAAGAATATCTCGATGGTAATAATTCGAGAGGAGCGGCGGCTGGAAATCTTTTGAGGGAGGTGATACGAGTCGCCTACACGATCGAATACGGATTGGAAGCCCATGACCAAAGTTCCATCAACCTTCTCCACTTTATTCATGCAGACAATCGCTCGGCCTTTAAACCTTGGGGCGTGTTCAGCGATGAACGATATCACATCGTTGGAGGGAACGATCAGATCGTAACGCGATTGGCCAGCGAACTGTCACGCGACACTGAGCTAGGACGAAAGCTGACTCGAGTGTCACGGCTTTCCGATGGTCGTCTATCGCTTACTTTTGAGGGTAGTCAAACGGTAACGCGGATACATGATCGTGTGATTCTCGCCATACCATTCACTACACTTCGAAATGTAGAGCTAGATCCTTCCTTGGCCTTGCCTGCGTGGAAACAAGATGTCATCGCGAATTTTTCGCTTGGCGCAAATACAAAGCAAATGGTCGGATTTAGAGGACGCCCCTGGGCGGATGTCGGTTCAAATGGCGCGTCGTATGCAGACCTACCGCGACTTCAGTGTACTTGGGAAACCAATCCCTCGAGAAGCAGTCCAGAGAATGCTATCCTGACGAATTTTACCGGTGGTTGGGAGGCTGTTTTGGTGAATCCTACGCGGCCTCAGCAGGAAGCCAATTCCTTCCTAAACTCTTTAGAAAATGTTTTTCCAGGCTCGCAGACTAGGGTCCTTCGCAATCGAAATCAGGTGGTTACGACGATAACGCATTGGCCATCCAATCCATGGGTTCAAGGTGGGTACTCCTGCTATCGTCCAGGCGATTTCACTTCGCTTGCTGGACTCGAGGGATTGGCCGTCGGTAATCTTCATTTCGCTGGCGAGCACACAGATTCGTTTTACAGTTGGCAGGGTTTTATGGAAGGGGCTTGCTTGTCAGGCTTGCGCGCCGCTGCGGAAGTAGTGCTTTAGGTTGGACCGTGTTTAATTTCAGACCGCGAGTATTACAGGACTTTCGTGTCATACTGGATGATTTACGAAAGCGGATTTTTGCACAACGGATTTCGGTAGAATCTCAAGGAGTTACGCGGCGAGAACAGTTATGCGGCAAGACCAATGAATTCCTGTATCCTTATCCGGTTTTGTCCCTTGCTTCGATATAAAGTATTGCCCAGATCCAAACGGCTGAATTATCAAATGGGCTACAAGAAAAATTCCTTGAGACGTGGGCGTCATGATAACCCCCATTGATAAGAGAGGGTGCCGTTCAAGGAGTGTCCTGCAGGGTTAGCGGCAGGGGGCTACCATGAAAAGGTGCTGCCATTTTGTTGTGCTCCAAAGCTGTGCTCATCCGCACGGAACGGGAGTTTTTGAGCC
>JAUMAI010000118.1:0-3341 GCA_032116775.1 Pirellula sp.
CTGCTTGATCGAAAGCAACCTAAGGATTTTTCACTGACCAGCGACGAATCGATTGCATTACTGCGAGCCGCGGTCGATGCAGCGAAGAAGGCTGGCCTGCCATGGAGAGAGGAACCTTTGGTTCTTCAGCCAAGCGATAAGCTGGTCAAACTTGTTGTGAATAGTCAGCGTCTGGCGATTCAAAAGGGAGCGGAAGAATGAGTGACTTGGCAATTGCATGGGAGTACCTTACCGGCTATTGCGTTGCCAGTCATGTAGGTCGTCGCGAACGCGTTGAATGGCCTCCCCATCCAGCGCGCGTATTTATGGCAATCGCTGCCGCTTGGTTTGAAACGGAATCAAGCGAAGACGATGAACAACTTCAAAACGAATATAAAGCCGAGGGACTAGCGCTGCGGTGGTTAGAATCCTTGGGTGATCCAGAAGTTTCGCTTCCAGCAGTTCAAAATGAATTCGAGCGATCGAGCGTCGATGTGTTTGTACCGGTCAATGATTCTGCTGGACCTTCGGCATCCATTCTCCAGTCCGCATCTACAATGACACGTGACAAGCAGCCTCGAACATTTCCTCGCATTTATGTGGGTAATGAGCCATGCGTATTGACTTGGCGTGGTGTTCCAAATCTTGATCAGCACAACGATGCGTTGACACGCCTCTGCGGGAAAGTCACACGCATCGGTCATTCAAGTTCGCTTGTACGAATGTGGATAGCGGGTGACAAAGAAATATCCGTGGTGCAAAGCGAATGCTTCGTTCCTGACTCGTCAGCATACGATGCTCGCATGCGCTCGGTTTCGCAAGGTTGCTTAAATTACCTGACCGAGTGTTTCGGCAAAGGCAGACGTGACCGACATGAGTTCCTTTCTAAGCAGATCGAACGCTTGCAAGAGCAGCAATCGCAAATCAAGGGAAAGGGTGCGAAAGAAGCAAAAGCTGCGATTGCTGACCAGATCCAAATACTTGAGCGCGAACGCGATCAAGTTAGTCTTCGTGCGAATGTTCGTCCGTCTATTTCGTACGCGACGAGTTACCGCAGAATGACGCTCAGCAAAGAACCCGAAGTTTGTGGAACCGGCTTCGATAGGGACTTGCTCGTGCTTGTCGCGCAACCCGGAATTCGATTGTCCCCAGCCAGCAGCCTGCTGGTTACGCAAACGCTACGCAAGACAATTATGAGCGTTTGTGCCGATCCGATTCCCAGTTGGATTAGCGGTCATCAAGCCGAAGGTGAACCACTGCGAGACGGAGTTGGCCACATCGCTTGCGTTCCACTGCTTTCATCGGGCTTTCAATACTCCGATGGCCACTTGATGGGTGTGGGGATTGCGTTTCCTCGCTCAGTTACAAGAAAAGATCGTGGTAAAGCGCTACGATCTTTGTTGATCAACAACGATGGATCGGATAAGGAAGTTCAATTGAAACTCGGACGACTGGGCGAATGCAGGCTCGTTCGCCGTGACTGGAGTGAAAATCGAATTGCATTGAACCCGGAAACATGGACCGCCTATCCTGATGGATGCGATATCTGGGCGAGTGTAACTCCAGTTGTTTTGGATCGTTTTCCCAAGTCCGACAGGCTCAAGCAACGCTCTCAGTGGACAGAAGAAGTGATTGAGATAGTAGCAAATGCTTGCGCAAATATCGGTCTACCTCGCCCCACAGAGATCGATGTTGACACGACGCCATGGCAGACTGGTGTACCCCGCGCATTGCAGAAGCAACGACCACTTCGAGGTCAACTGGTAGAAAACAAGACGCTGGCAGCGTTGGGAGACGGATACCCTGCTTTTCCTGCTAAGGGTGGGAGTGCGGCACGGCCGCAGCTGCATGTTTGGTTAAGGTTCTCTCAACCTATAATTGGGCCAATCATTCTCGGAGCAGGGAGATTTCTCGGTTATGGGCTTTGTTCGCCTTGGAGAAACCCACGATGAGTGAATTGAGCATCAACCATTTCCAAGAATTCTTTCGCGAACTCCATGAGTTTGATGGAATGCGGATCGATCCCTATCCATGGCAAATCAGGCTGGCGGAACGCGCTATCCAAGGGGATTGGCCAGGAGCGATTGATTTGCCAACGGGTAGCGGCAAAACAGCATGTATCGATATCGCAATCTTCGCGATGGCATGTCAAGCGGAGCGTCCAGTTGCTGAACGCTCCGCACCACGTCGAATTGTGTTCTGTGTTAATCGACGAGTTATTGTCGATCAAGCCTATGATCGAGCTTGCAAAATTGCGAAGTCTCTTTGGGAAGCAGAGAAGAGTAACGACGCAAAAAAGCCGACTTTGGCGGCGGTCGCTAAATGTTTACGCAAATTTGCTGGTAACAGCGAAGCGGTTTCAGATAGCCCGCCGCTGGATGCTCTAGAGCTCCGTGGTGGCATCTATCGAGACAATCGTTGGGCCCGTTCTGCGGTACAGCCGACGATCATTTGTTCGACCATAGACCAAATCGGTTCACGCTTGCTATTTCGTGGATACGGTGTTTCCTCTGGGGCCGCGCCGATCCAAGCTGCTTTACTTGCTTATGATAGTCTCATCCTATTGGACGAAGCGCATATCAGTCAGCCATTTCGCCAATCTGTTTATTGGGTACAGAAATATTTAGACACAAGCCGTTGGGCTCGCGCGTCAATTGGCGTCAGGCCGATGGTGTTTGTACCAATGACGGCGACGCCGACGACAGAGATGCGACGACGCGGGGTTATCAGTTTACAAGACGATGATCGGTCAGAAAAGTATCCGCTCGCCGCTCGGTTGAACGCGCAGAAGATCGCGGCACTTGAAGCTGTCGACAATGTGACGACAGCAGCCATCAAATCAGCAAAGGTCGTTTTGAATGGTAAGCCGGCCGCCCTTGGTATCATCGTCAATCGAGTCGCCACCGCTCGAGCCATTTTTGCAGAGTTGCAAAGGCTTTCAGAGAAGCAACCAGACCTGGCTGTTGAGTTAGTGATCGGCTCAATGCGACCTGTTGATCGCGATCGTCAGCAAAAGCGACTGCGTGAATCTGTTGGGCCAGAACGCCCAGCAAAAACGGAGATGTGTAGCGTCACAATTTCGACGCAGTGTTTAGAAGTAGGCGCTGACTACGATTTTGATTATCTAATCACCGAGTGTGCGTCGCTCGATGCCTTGCGACAGCGCTTCGGAAGATTAAATCGTGGTGGCCGTGAGATCATTGCGAAAGCTGAAGTCTTGATTGACAAAAAGCATATTCAATCAGAAGATAAACTAGACGACAGCAGCCCACTTGACCCGATCTATGGCAATGCCCATTCTCGAACGTGGAATTGGTTGTCGGAAGTAAGTGTAGATCATCAGATTGATTTTGGCGTTGAAC
>JAUMAI010000119.1:0-2289 GCA_032116775.1 Pirellula sp.
CAAACGCCATGGGATATTTATTGCGCAAAGATTACTGCTCGCGGTCGATCACGCTCAACCTGGCCCAATTGCTCACGGCAACCTTCATGCAGATAGCGAGACCGAGTCGTGGTAGAAAGATTCGCCAATGCGCAGTTTCGAAGTTATGAGAACAACACAGGCCCAAGAGTCTTGTACGACAAAAACCAAGTGAATGACTCGTCGTAAGGTTTGTCACCACGTTTGCGAAGCCATCAGTAAAGCGTACTTCAGCTCTGCAACTGAACGGATCAATCAGGTTAAGTGCAGGGAATAAAAATCAGCACTGATAATTAGTTACCAGAAGACGGTAAAAATAGTGTGAGGCTGTGTCTGGTTCTGAGCTTTACTCGCTAAACCATCGCGGAATCGCTTATCGTATATTTAAGGGGCTTGGTTCATGTAAGTAGTTGCACTCTGAGCACAGCAGCAACCCAACTGTCAGTTGGGACAGGGTAGATTCAGTGTCGGAATCGCTGACCAAGTACTGATCCGTCGACTTTTCGATTCGCTGTTAATTGGTGTCGCGAGGCTAGCCGTTGCCAGACTCTGTTACGCATCTTCGACAATCAACACGCCAGTCACCCCACCGAAGCAAACCCACATTCTCGCTTTTGTTGCGATGATCATTGCATGCTCACCCGGTCATCAATTACGCAATAGATAACAAACTTGCAGGAAAGTGCATTAAGTTCTGAGACGCCAGGCAACCGTACCGCCCATAAACTTGCTACTTGAGGACTGCGATTTTTACGGACGCCGATGTTTTGCTTCCTGCTTCATCGCAGTCACTAGATGGGACAGCGGAAGCTGCTCTTAGACAATCCGCATAACCGGACGCGAGGGATAATAGTCAGCAACTTTGAAAAAGACTTTTCTCAGATGGACGGTCTTAAGCCAATCCGATTAACATGCTTGGTGAATAATCGTTGGTCTTAGCTTCCTAGATAAGATTTGTCCGCTTGGGCGAGAGACATAACCAAGAGAACCAAGAAACAAATCTTGGAAGCTTAGATATTTTTTTGACGCGTCAAAAATATTTTTCAAATCCAAAGCCAGAAACGGTCAGTTGCGGCCTGCTCTGTAATCAGAACCTTCGCAAGCAACCTAAGTCTTTAAACTACAACAACTTACGGAGAAAATGGAGGATAACGGACTTGAACCGATGACCTCTTGCATGCCATGCAAGCGCTCTCCCAACTGAGCTAATCCCCCTTTGGACTTCGGGATTATAGCGAGCGGCCCGGGGCTTGAAAAGCTGACTTGTGGAATCGGCCGCTGGGTTTCTCGTCCGAACAATAAAACGGTTGGAAGTCAGAATCTAACCAAGTCGCTGCTTCAAGGAACTCAATTCGCGACGATCTCCTCGAAGTACTTTTTCGCCGCTCGATGATATGCCAACCCTCGCCAGTGCTTCGCTTTCTCTTTGCTGATGATTTCCGGAAAACCTGCTTGTCCATCGTAGAGAACTTGCAGCGTTTCGCGGACCAGCCGATCTGGAGCATCGGCGCGACAAGCAAGAAACGCAGTGGTAGCTAAGGTTCTTACTGGCACATTTCCAATACCAGGATAAGTATCCGTTGGAATATCGAAGCTGCGATAGGTCGGCTCATCCAAGGCTATTTCGGTGGCTTTATCGATAGGTAGTAGCCGATATCCCTTCGCCTCAATCAATTCCCATACTCGGCTATGGCCAGCGCGAATCACAATAAATGCCAAATCGATTTGCTCTACCTGCTCCAACGCCTCCCAACCACCAGCTACAACTTCGTATTGCTCGTTTCTCAGTCCACACGTAGCCAATAACATTTCCGCGGCTTCTCGGTTACCCGATTGCGGCAGCCCTAACCACACTCGTAACTTAGCACCATTACTGGTAAGCGCTTCAAGATTTTCAGCTTCCGTATCTTTAGGCACCAGCAAGTGAACTGCTTCGTAATAGAGAGGTGCAACAACCGCTATCTCATCGCTTTCAACCGAACTTGCCTGAAGGAGTGCTAACTCGCATTTACGATCGACTAATAGCGAACTGTTCTCTAGCGAACCGTTAGTAGCTTGCACCACCGCCTCTCGTTTCGAATGCTCCTGCAACTGTTCGGCTAACCGCTGGCCGATCGCATGATAAACACCGCTCGCTTCCCCCCCTGCGATTCGAATTTCCCTCGGTAATTGCTGTCCAGCCCATTGGCCAATCAATGCAAAGACCAGCAACAGCAGTGGCAGAAGCAGCGAAGTTGCCAAGATCAAGCGCTGAGCGAGGCGTTGACCGGT
>JAUMAI010000120.1:0-26052 GCA_032116775.1 Pirellula sp.
ACCCAACCCAAGCCTCAGGCCTCGAGAATTTACCAGGAGTAACCCAGCTTGCACCGCTCGACTGGGATGCAGATGGAGATTTGGATCTAGCTGCAGTTGTGATGGGTAAAGTCAAGCTGTTTCAGAACAATGGTAATCGTACCTTCACTTCTCTTGATGCCTGGAGTGAATTGGTACCAGCAGATATTACCGTGACCAAAATCGTCGCCTGTGATTATGATCGAGATATCGATGTCGATCTTATGCTCGCCTGTGAGCAGCAGTCTTTGGCGATTCTCGAAAATTTGCTTCATAGCCAGTTTCGTTATCGGAAAATGCCTGACACCTGGAATCAATTGACAGGAGCGAAAGATTTGGCTGTCGCGGAGCTCGATGGAAATGCCTCTTGGGATTGGAATATTATCAGCTCAAAGGGAATTTTCTCGTTGCTTACTACCACTCCTGCTATCGGCGAAACGACTCCTCTGTTTATTGACAGCCTCTCGAACGACGAAGCTTTTGATTCCCTCGGAATTGCGGACCTCAATAACGATAGCTGGAACGATCTCATCATTTGGGGTAGCAGCGGTTTGAGAATCGTCGCCGGCAACGCTGGCGGCAAGTGGTCCCCTATCTCATCAAACAAGCTCTTGCTAGACAAGGAAGTTAATGATGTCTCAATTGCGGATATCGACCGAAGCGGTCGTTTGACCATTCTGGCTGCGACCGAGCAAGGTTTACATCGTTTCCTTGTTAATCCGACTTCACCTGGCAATTTCATGGAAGCGAGACTCAAAGGTATCGATGACAGTAACGGGGGCGGAAGAATCAACCACTATGGTGTCGGTTCGGTATTAGAGGTTCGGGCAGGAGAACGCTACTTAGCACAAGTTGTGACCGGACCAGTAACGCACTTTGGACTGGGCGATATTCCTAAAGCAGACACACTCCGTGTTCTTTTCAGCAACGGTGTAACCCAAAGCATAATCGAGCCACCACTGAATGCTGTGATTGAAGAAAAACAAGCTCCGAAAGGTTCTTGCCCATTCCTATATGGCTGGGATGGAGAGAAGTTTGTGATGATCACAGATTTGTTATGGAATGCACCTCTCGGTTTACAAATTGCTCGAGGAAAAGTTCTGCCCGATCGCCGCTGGGAATATTTACTTCTACCTGCTGAGAAAATGAAACCCAAGGGAGATCGCTATGAACTGCGTATCACTGAAGAACTGTGGGAGGCCGCTTATTTCGATGAAGTACGCTTAATGGCGATTGATCATCCCGCCGATGTCGAAGTCTTCACCAATGAAAAAGTTGGTCCACCCGATATCGCACAACCTAAAATCTATCGAGTCAGCGACAAGCTTTATCCTCAAACTGCCACCGATTCATCTGGACGCAATTGGATCAATGCCCTCTCGCAACGAGACTCGATTTTTGCCCGCGGCTTCACGCGAAATTTTTGCCAAGGCTTGGTCGACAAGCATTATCTGGAACTGGACTTCGGTACCATCCCGTCTCACCAGCAGTTGCAATTAGTCCTTACCGGTTGGCTTTTTCCCACCGACACTTCACTAAACATCGGACTCGATCAAAACCCAGACCTTGGACCGCCTGCACCACCGTCGCTTTGGCTAGCCGATGCGAGTGGAAACTTTTCTTGCATCCGACCATTCATGGGCTTCCCAGGTGGCAAAACAAAATCCATCGTGATCGATCTATCGGGTGACGTACCAGCAGGTCGAGTTAAATTACGCATCGAAACAAGTGCTCAACTGCATTGGGATGAAGCATTTCTCGTTGTCGATCAACCTGAAGTGGAGATAAAGGAGCAAGTCCTATCGATGCAGTCAGCCCGTCTGCATTATCGCGGCTTCTCAACCTTAATGCCTCGGGAGTTCGACCAGCCACATTGGTATGACTACAACACCTTAGCTCCGGAATCGAATTGGCCGGTAATGGAGGGTTATTTCACCAATTATGGAGATGTCCTAGAGTTACTTTCCTCGGACGATGACCGGTTAGTTGTCATGGGGTCGGGCGATGAAATCATGTTGACGTTCGCTCCGCCTGAAGCACCTTTACCCGAAGGCTGGCGCCGTGATTTTGTTCTCTACAGTACGGGTTGGGATAAAGACGCTGATTTAAATACGCTGGAAGGTCAAAGCAGCCTCCCGCTCCCATTTAAATCGATGACGGCTTATCCACCCCCTGCCAGCCAAGCGGAAAAGGCACGGGAGGTATGGGAACTGAATCGTCCTAACTTGCGTCGCAAACAGAACTTCCGTGATTTTTGGAAATTCTAAGCAGCGATTTTTCGTTGACCCTTGCCGAGGGGGGCTATAGTATTAGAGTTGGTGGAAAAATTCGTTTTCTCGCCACTTCGAGGACGATACTGGCCGTTAAACCGTAACGGCCGGAGCCCTAGTTTATGGCCCGTTTTTACCCCAGATCTCGACCAATCCCACGAACCGCCTGATTCAAATCCAGTTTGGTGCATACCGTGACTAACGACACAATCTCAGCGAATGGTGCAGCGAGCGAGTCAAGAACTCGCGTTCGTTCTCGTGCCACGCTGTGGCTTTTGATGTCGCTGTTTCTCTGCTTCTGCGGTCAGTCGAACAGTTATGCAGGATGCTTTATAGGCGATGAAGATTATCGTGCCTTTCATCACGGTCAGTTTGCAAACCAGCAAGACTCCTTAATGGCGCAAGTGGACAACTCACATTTTACGACACTGAATCTCGCTTGGATTTACGAAGAGGGCAGCTTCAGACCAGTCAGAAACCCATTTCAACCGCCCTGCAGTGGTCCAAATTGCAAACCCAATCCATTTGCACCAAGCTTGGCTCCTATTTCATCCAACTCGGAACTACCAAGAGTGCCGTCTGATTCTGTCATCCCTTTCACTGTTACTCCACAATCAGCGGAAAGCCAAGACGGATTCATCGCATCAGATGAATTACCCAGCAACCGTTTTGTACTGGAAGTAAATCGACCACCAGAATTCTAAGGCCCACTCTCTGTGGGCTATCTCGGGGATCTGCTTCCCGATCAAGGATCTCTTCATCATCACACCAGGCAGAAAGCTATTCTCCTGGTTGTTGCACCTAAGAGATCCAGTCAACAACATCGACTATGTCGACTGAACATTTTACTCAGTAGAGATCTAGCAGTTACGCTTTCAAGTCGTACCACCTGATCATCCCAAATCCTGGCAATCATCATCTATCACATATCTTAAAGAAGAAATCGCTTATGTCTTCAAATCCGAATTCCGTACCGGATGACTTAGCGCATTTGATGAAAGTTGATCCGAATCGCAAGAAGCCACAAAGAGTCATATCGCCTCGTATGCGAATCATGCTCTTTATTGTTTTGGGATTGTTCTCACTGCTATCAGCCAACGGTCTCTATCTCTCCGGCGTAACCTTTGCTGAGTGGCTTACTAAAAGAACTTACCAAAACTACTTCTACCAATTCATGTTCCTCGGCCACCTCGCGCTGGGACTACTGCTTATCCTTCCCGTTATTATTTTTGGATTCTATCACTGGAAAGCAGCCCATAATCGACGGAACAGACGAGCAGTAAAAGTAGGTTATGCACTACTGGCTATTGCGATAGTTATCTTGATCACCGGCTTGCTGCTGATGCGAATCGGTTCTTTCGATCTCAAGCAACCCGTTGCACGTAGCTTGGTGTATTGGGCTCATGTTATTACACCTCTACTGGCTGTGTGGATGTATTGGATTCACCGTCTGGTGGGAACCAGCATCAAATGGTACATCGGTCGCCGAATCGCAATCTCGACGGCGGTTGTCGTTGGAGCCATGATTATTTTCCAAATGCAAGATCCTCGTGCTTGGAACCAAGCTGGTCCTAAAGAAGGTGACAAATATTTCCAACCATCGCTGGCTAGAACATCAACGGGCAACTTCATCCCCGAACGGGCGCTGATGAACAATGAATATTGCTTGAAGTGCCATGAAGATACATACAACGGTTGGTTCCATAGCGCTCATCACTTTAGCTCGTTCAATAACCCTGCTTATCTCTACGCAGTAAGAGAAACTCGCGAGGTATCCAAAAAACGCGATGGTACCGTGCAAGCTGCACGCTGGTGCGCCGGCTGCCACGACCCGGTTCCCTTCTTCACTGGCGCTTTTGATGATCCAAACTACGACGACGTGAACCACCCAACCTCCCAAGCTGGAATCAGTTGCATGGCATGTCATGCGATCACTCACGTCGGCAGCACCAAAGGCAATGCCGACTATGTTATCGAAGAAACGATGCACTACCCATTCACTTACAGCGATAATCCATGGCTGCAAAAACTCAATGAAATCTTGGTCAAATCCAAGCCCTCATTTCATAAGCAGTCTATGCTCAAACCTTTCCATAAGTCGGCTGAGTTCTGTAGCACGTGCCATAAGGTTCATCTCCCGAAGGAACTCACTGCCTACAAGGATTTTTTACGCGGCCAAAATCACTATGACTCCTATTTGCTCAGCGGTGTCTCCGGACATGGAGCCCAAAGCTTCTATTACCCTGAACTCGCCAGTGACAATTGTGCTAAGTGCCATATGCCGCTGGTTGAGTCCAAGGATTTTGGTGCCGCCAAAAATGACAACACCAATCGCCTGACGGTCCATGACCACTTCTTTCTTGGCGCTAATACTGCTTTACCGTATTGGCGGGGTGACAAAGAGCACATTGCTAGAGCGCGTGAATTGCTGATGGGCGTCACGCGAATCGATATCTTCGGCATCCGAGAGGGTGGCACCATAGACAGCCAACTAGTGGCCCCACTTCGTCCCGAAGTACCCACGTTGGTCGCCGGCAAAAACTATCTGATCGAGACTGTGATTCGAACTCTCAAGATGGGCCATCATCTAACCCAGGGCACCGTTGACTCCAACGAACTATGGGTTGAGGTCATCGCCAAAAGTGGTGATCGCATCATCGGCTACAGCGGCGGCCTCGATGAGAATAACGGTGTTGATCCCTGGTCACACTACATCAACGTCTTCATGCTCGATCGGTATGGCAATCGAATCTCACGCCGAAACGCGCAAGACATTTTCACACCTCTTTACAATCACCAGATACCACCCGGAGCAGGACAAGTCGCCCACTACGGCATTCAGATACCTGACGATATCACCGCGCCGGTCGAGATTACTGTTAAGCTCAATTACCGTAAATTCGACCAAGGATATATCGAATTCATGAATAAGTCCTATCGTGAAGGCGATCGGGACTTCACCAATCGTGGCTCCCCATTGAATGACTTACCTGTCACGGTCATGTGCGAAGATCGAATTGTCCTGCCCGTAAAGCTCAGCTCGGGTGAAACCGTTCAACCTCAGGAGCCTCCAGTTGATCCAAGCAAATTACCACCAACCTGGCAACGCTGGAATGATTATGGAATTGGATTATTGCTAACGGGTAAAGCGCAGACGCGACAAGCACTCGCAGCCTTTGCGGAAGTAGAAAAGCTTGGCCGACCTGACGGTCCAATCAATTCCGCCCGCGTCCAGTTCCTGGAAGGGGATCTCGATGCGGCCACTAGCTCCCTAAAGCGGGCCGCTAATATGGAAACTAAACCTAACCCCTGGACCATCGCTTGGCTCAGCGGTGAAGTTGCTCGTCAGCAAGGCCAACTGCTGGAAGCTGAGAAAAACTTCAGGGAAGTATTAGCGGCTAAAGTTCCAGAACGTGGCTTTGACTTCAGCTTTGATTTCCGAGTACGCAATCAGCTTGGTCAAACCCTACTCGACTTGGCCGAACAGGCTGAGGGACGCAATGATATTGAGGTCGCTAAACAATACCTAGAAAAAGCTCGCGATGAGTTCCAACAATCGCTCACTGTTGACAGCGAAGATGTCACGGCTCATGCCTCACTCGCGTCGATCTATTTACGCTTAGGCGATCAAGAGAAAAGTGATTTCCATGCGGCAGCACACCTGCGGTATAAACCGGATGATAACGCTATCGATGTCGCTATACCTGCTGCACGTGCTCAATATCCGGCGGCTAATCATGCTGCTGAAGCACTTGTAATCTATTGGCTTCAACGTGAAGGGGCACCCAAACTACCGCGCGAAGCCTCTCGCCCACCGCTGCAAACCGCAGAACCAAGCGCCAAACTAGAAGCCCCTTCCGTATCCGCTTTATAAACCAACTACCATATGTCACCTAAGAATAATAACAAAACGAAAATCGACAGCCGTGAGCCTGATGAATCAACAGAGCAAGACGATGCCATTATTGGTATTGCAGTAAAATGGTCCGTTATCATAGCTGCATCGATCGCTGTTATCGGTCTCTCGGTTTGGGCGTTTCTACATTACAACAAACCTAAAATCGAAGCCAAGAAGATCGATGTCACGCTGCCGCAACAGCGCACTCCCGTTGCCATCACTGTCCCCAACATTCCACTCAAAGATGTAACCGATGAAGTCGGCATCACCTTTCAGCACTTCAATGCTATGGATGGTGAAAAGTTACTTCCGGAAACCATGGGGGGTGGTGTCGCTTTTTTTGATTTCGATAACGATAACGACCAAGACCTACTCTTCATCAATTCATCACCCTGGCCCTGGTCAAAAAAGGTCGTCGAGCCCAAACCTACCTTAAAACTTTATTCCAATGATGGTCAAGGCAAGTATACCGACGTGACCAAAGACGTCGGTCTAGAATTGAGCATCTACGGTATGGGCCCAGCGATTGGTGACTTTGATAATGATGGCTGGCTCGATTTGTTTGTTGCAGCCGTTGGGCGAAATATCCTATTTCGCAATGAGCAAGGAAAGTTCACTGATGTGACCGCTACCGCCGGTGTCGCTGGGGGAGAAAACGATTGGAGCACTGGCTGCACTTTCTTTGACTACGACAATGATGGCAAGCTGGATCTTTTTGTTTGCAATTACGTTCAATGGTCTCGCGAAATCGATTTGGCACAGGAATTCAGCCTCGTTGGGATCGGTCGTGCCTATGGCCCCCCTGCCTTCTTCAAGGGCACCTATGCCAGGCTCTATCACAATGAGGGGAATGGAACCTTTCGAGACGTCAGCGAACAAGCTGGTATCCAAATCAAGAATCCCGCGACTGGTGTACCGATGGCCAAATCACTCGGCATCACCCCGATAGATATCGACCACGATGGCTGGCAAGACCTCGTTATCGCAAATGATACTGTGGCTAATTTCCTCTTCCTTAACAAGAAAGATGGTACGTTTCGCGAGGCTGCTGTTCCTTCGAGTATCGCTTTTGATCGAAATGGCAACGC
The DNA here is from genome assembly GCA_032116775.1 of Pirellula sp. Taxonomy (GTDB): domain Bacteria; phylum Planctomycetota; class Planctomycetia; order Pirellulales; family Pirellulaceae; genus JAFLCP01. The sequence continues at coordinate 7,275 of JAUMAI010000120.1, forward strand.
AACCGGCGCTATGGGTCTAGATTGCGGTTACATGCGAAACGACGATACCATGGCCATTGCTATAGGTAACTTTTCAAATGAGCCTTGCTCGCTTTATCTATCACGCGGAAAACAGGCGACCTTCTTTGATGCCGCTACCGCGACTGGATTGGGACCGCAAACTCGACTGAGCCTAACATTTGGAATGTTCTTCGCTGATCTCGATCTCGATGGAAGACTTGACATCGTCTGCACCAATGGCCAATTAGAGCCAGAGATTTCAACCGTCTCGAATACGCAACGCTATGAACAGCCTCCACAATTTTTCTGGAATGCTGGCACGGCAGGTGGTACGGAACTGGTTCCCTTGACAGACAAACAAGTCGGACCTGACGCCATCAAACCGATGGTCGGTCGCGGTGCTGCCTATGCGGACATCGATACGGACGGCGATATCGATATGGTGTTCATTGCCAACGGTGGAAAGCCACGCTTGCTACGCAACGATCAAACCCTGGGACACAATTGGTTAAGAATAAACGTTCGCCAAAAAGAACTAAATCGTTTTGCCTATGGTGCAGAGTTACGGCTGGTATTAAAAAATGGTGACAAAGAGATAATCCAAAGTCGCTGCATAACTCCTACCCGCAGTTACTTATCGCAATGCGAATTGACCGCAACTTTTGGTATTCCTACGGGAGTTACTCCAGAAAAACTCGAAATCCGTTGGCCAGATGGAGTAAACCAAGTCGTCACGGATCTGAAGTTGAACGAAACTCGTACGATTACCCGTGAGTAAGATTTGCGGAATCCTGGGGCTCGACTGCTCGCTAAATTCAAATCCCTCTGGCAATATTTCCCGCAACTTTTCCTCCCGTCTTCTACCAACCCCCTGAGATTGTCAGCAGGAGATTATCAATATGCTGAAACAAATCGTCGTCGCCGGTCTTGCCCTGAGTTCACTGACACTTTATGCGACCTCGCTACCCGCAGAAGAATTGCTGCGACAAGTCACTTATGACCGCGACGTTATCTATGGACATAAGGCGGGCATGGCTTTGACGTTTGATGTCGTCAAACCAGAAAAGCCGAATGGTGCCGCAGTTTTGTTTATGGTTAGTGGTGGTTGGGTCTCTACTTGGGCTCCTCCCGAAGGCATTGTAAGACCCAAATCAAAAGACTCGAACCCATGGGAACAGATCGTCGAACGAGGCTACACCCTATTCCTAGTTCGTCACGGCAGCAGTCCTTACTTCAAAGTGCCCGATGCAGTTAGCGATGTCCGCCGCGCGGTGCGTTACATACGCCTAAAGGCTAAAGAATGGAACATTGATCCAGAACGACTCGGTGTAATGGGTGCTAGCGCCGGTGGACACCTAACACTGATGCTTGCGACCACCGCCGATGATGGCAATCCCAAAGCCACCGATCCAATTGAACAGCAATCCAATCGCATCCGTGCAGGTGTGGCCTGGTTTCCACCAACTCACCTAAAAAACTTTCTACCACTTCAAGACCGCTTTCCAGCCTTAAAGTTTGACAATAAGCAAATTCCAGATTTCTCTCCTCTTGAACATGTCACCGCCGACGATGCTCCTGTCTATCTGGCACATGGTGATAAAGATGATTTAGTTCCCCTGGGTGAAAGCGAAGCGATCGTCGGAAAACTTAAAGAAGCCCAGGTAGCGCATGAGCTTTTGGTCATCCCTGGTGCCCCACATGCTTTCATCGGCGACGACATGAAGAAAGTGATGGCAGGCAGCCTTAACTGGTTTGACCAACACCTAACTAAATAGCGTTGCATCTCCAGCAACTTTCTAGTGAATCTCTGAAACTATCGCTACCGAGTTCCCGACACTCCATCGAACCAAGTTGCGATCTTCTCGACTGTCTAAGAAAAGAGGTCGGCTGTATCCAGCCGACCTCTTCTTACGTCTCAACCACTTCCAGTCAACTAACGCGAGCTACTTACCCATCTGCTCAGCGATGAAGCCAGCATCATAGATCTTGTTGAGCGACTCAAGCAATCCTGCGATGTGCACGGAGACCGCTCGCCCAACCTCATCACTGTAATAAAAGTCGGCAGTTAAGCTCTGTATATTACCGTCGAAGATAATACCCACTAACTCGCCTTCGCGATTAACCACGGGACTTCCGGAGTTTCCACCAATGATGTCTGCTGTGCAAACGAAATTGAATGGAGTTTGGGGATTGATTTTATCTTTTGCTTTCTTCCAAGAATCGGGCAAGATCCATGGATCCTTAGCACCGTGAACTTTTTCATGTTCGAAGGCACCACCCAGAGTAGTCGTGTATGGAATTTTCTCTCCATCGACTTCGTATCCTGAGACTGGGCCGAAGGCTAATCGCAAAGTAAATGTTGCATCTGGGTAAACCGATGTACCCTCTAGTGCAAATCGTGCTTCGGTGATCTGAGCGTATGCTTGACGCTCGATCTCATCAAGTTCCTCGGTCAACTTACGAACGCGACGATATTCACCATCAAGAACCTGTGCCAGTTGAATAAGCGGATCTTTTGACTCCGCAATCGCCTTCGCTCCACCTTCTGCCACTGCCTTGCGGGCAGCAACATCGAACAGCTTGGTACCTGCGATCATTTCAGCGGCTCGTTCGCGTGGTCCTTTGCCTGCCAATGCACTTAGCACTAGAGCCTCCTCACCACCCCGCGTTTCCGCCAAGCGAGCTAATTCATCAGCGAGCTGAACTCTCTCTAAATCTTCATACATCGGAGCTGGGGAATACAATTGCTGCAAGAGTGATTCGCGATTGCTTTCGCGATACTCTCGCAATCTTTCTTCGCTTGGCCTTTGATCTTCTGCCGCCATCAACACTAATTCTTGGGCGATACCATAGATACCGCTGCGCAGCGAGGCATCTTGCTTGCTGAGAGCCTGTCGCTTGCTTTGTACTTCAGCCACTTTTTTCCAAGCATCTGCCAACTTAGCCAACTTTGGATCGGCACTAATCTTCTTTTGCAATTCAGATTCGTAGGCCACTTTTGATTTCATGTAGGCTGGGTTTTGCAAGCCACCGATCATACCGGTGTAAGCTTTTCTCGAGTTTTGGATGCCAAACATTTCGTCACGAGCTCGACGAGTCTGCTCATCACCACCTAAACCGTACTGCTGGAGCAGCACCTCTTTGCGACGCAATAGATCCAACGTGGCTGGTAAACGGTAATCGCGCTGATATCGCAAGGCATCAACAGTGTAGATTCGCCTTGTACGACCAGGATGTCCCGACACAAATACCAATTCACCCTCAGCCGCGCCATCGGCATCAACTTTAAGGAAATGTTCGATCTTTGCAGGTTTATCATTTTCGTAAACTCGCAAAATCGTGGTATCGAGACAGTAACGTGGATACTCAAAGTTATCTGCATCGCCACCGAAAAAAGCTGATTTAGTTTCTGGTGCCCAAACCAATCGCACGTCCGTGTACTTTTTGTAGCTGTAAAGATGATAGCGAGCGCCACCATAGAGCGTGACGACATCGCATCGCAAGCCACTCTTATCACTTGCCTCTTTTTCGACGCGCGCCATTTCTCCTTGTCGCGCCTTCGATGCATCGCTGGCAGCCATTCCCTCTTTGACAACCGAATTGATACGTTCCGTCACATCTTCGATCGCGACTAATTGATTCAGCTCCAAATCAGGTGCTTTTAATTCCTCTCCCTGATTTTTAGCAAGAAACCCTTCCTCGAGCAGGTTTTTATCTGGTGTGGAAAGTTTGAAGAGCACATCGCTGGCAACATGGTGATTAGTTAATACCAAACCATTACTCGACACAAACGATCCGGAGCCGCCCGAATTGAAGCGGACACTGGACTTCATCAAATGATCAGCCCACTCTGCAGTTGGCTTGAACCCATACTTCTTTTCCAGCACTTCAACCGGCAAATCGTTGTACAGCCACATCCCTTCATCGGCATGCACATTGCTTATTGCTGCGTTACCAATGAGCGACAGCAGGCTCAAATAAACCAACCTTTTCCAGGTCTTCTTTATCATTGTGTTACACTCTACTTGAGGAACGAAGAAGATAAATCACGACGACACCATTCTAACAACTTGCCTAGAGCCTGTGATGATCAGTAGTCACCTAGCTGCCGATGTCTAGCTCCAGCAATACCGACCGCCAGCCATGGCGATCTCCCATTGGCTTACCCCACTAGGCAGTTGCACCGGGAGCCATCGCGATAGCAACGCTAGCCATTAACGAACTAGCCCGAAATCGACGCAGGACTCCCGCTTAACAACAAACCAAACACTAAAGTCCTGGCTTAGGTGGAGTCACAGGTTCTTGCCAGGGCAAGACGCCTCGCGCTTTCAATTTACGAGCAAATACCTTGTCACCCGCAGTGGCGTAGAGAATGTTCATCTCGGGTCCACCAAAGGCAATATTGGCCAACCAGCCTGGCTGAGGCTTATCTAGTATCAAGTTTGATCGACCTAGCTGATCCATGACCTGTACGCCCAAGCGTGTTGCCACATAGAGTCGCCCTTCTTTATCCATGGTCATTCCATCAGCACCGCTATCGTTCTGATCATCGGGCTCATGCAACCACCCATAGGTCTGCTTTGCTCCCAGGCTTCCATCTGGCTGAATTTGATAACTAAACAGAAACTTACCACGTGTATCGGCCACGTTGAGCAACGTTTGGTCCGGAGAGGCAATCAGTCCATTGGCATATCCAATCCCACCCTCATCAACAACTCGGCGTTTTCCATCGAAGGTGACAAACCAAATTTTCTTGTTGTCAGGATCTGTGTAATACAAACCATTCCGCATCACACATATATCATTGCAGGGAGCATCTTCGCAAAGAACATTCTCTTTCCCCTGCTCGTCGAACCAAACAATCTGCCGTTTACCGCTTTGGCATCCATAAAGCTTGCCATCAGCGCCGAACATTAAACCATTGATTCCCTTACTATCACTGACGAATACACTCACTTGACCATCAACACCAACCTTATAGATCTTCCCATCACCACCATCACTGAAAAATAGCTCCCCTTGGCTGTTGGCTGCGGGGCCTTCGGTGAACTTATGCCCTTGGCTAACTAGCTTCCATCCTTCGCCATCGATAAGTAAATCCTGCTGTCGCTTGATTCCGGCAGGAACCTCAACCTTAGCAGGCCAATCTTTCCATAACCAACGCAACGCATCAGGCATGATTGCGGCAGCATGCTTTCCATTATGTCCACCTTCGCCCCAAACATGCTCTACGGGGTAACCAGCGAATTTCAACGCTGACAGCATATCTTGATTCGCCATCCACCAATCGCCTGCATAAATATTCAGATCCTTATTGCCATCCTGTAGGAAAACTCTCAGAGGTTTATTCTCAAACTTTCGTATGAGCGTTGGATAGATATCACCTCCACGTAATCCGACATAAGTGCCAATTGTGCTGAGGACTCGCCGAAATTGGTCGGGACGTTCCCAGGCAACCGTAAATGCACATATCGCACCCGAACTTGCTCCACCAATCGCTCTGTCACTCGGATCATCACTAATCGAATAGGACTTCTTTACTTCCGGCAACAACTCGTCGATCAGAAAACGGGCATACCGATCACCAAGCGAGTCGTATTCGTAACTCCGATTGAATCGAGGCTGTGCTTTGTCGTTCGGAGCAGGCACAATTCCATGCTCGACAAACAATCCGATCGTGACTGGCATTTCGCCACTATGAATCAGATTATCCATCACCGTTGGAAGACGCCAACCGTTAGCCATTCCTAATCCATCTTGTGTCACCAACAAACAAGCGGGCTTCTTGGCATCATACTGGGCTGGAACGTAGATAAAGTAATTGCGTTTAGTACCTGGAAAGACCTTGGAGTCAAATGGAAAAGGCCCACGGACTTCACCCTTGGGTACTCCTTCCTTAGCAACCGAATCGGGATGTTCGGGATAGTTCTCCTGAGCATTCACCGAGAGCAAGAGACCACTACTAAACCAGACCAACCCTACCAGGAGAAGGCGTCTAAACATGCTGTCAACCTCATTGCGAACGAAACAGGAGAGGAAACTCAACGCCCAAAGTATAACCACTCGCAAGTTCAATGCGACGCTGTGACCACAATATCAGCCGTGATTATCACCCACGATAAACTTATGATCTTTGGCATGATTTCCGGAGATAATTGCCTCCGAAAGTGTTTTCGGTTATCAACTTTTCTCCCCGTAAATCCGACTACTTGCCATAATTTCTTGAACTTGGCTTGCCCTCAACCTACAACATGTCACTGTTCAGCGAATTTCCTACCAAGATCCGTTATCTACTAAGACTTGGGACACACAAATTCTTCTATGACAACTCTTGCTTTACCAATAGTTCAGCGCTCGCTGGTTTTGATCACTGTTTTACTCATGACACCCTTACCGATTATGGCCCAATCCAACTCACCCCAAGTTTATGGCCCCAGTCGTCCTAGCGGTCCGGAGTTTCAGACTCGCAGTGTGACGATTGCCCGAAATGGTATGGCCTGCACAAGCGATCCGCGCGCAACTCTAGCGGCGCTCGAAGTCCTCCAAAAAGGAGGCTCCGCAGTCGACGCAGCAATTGCTGCAAATGCGATGCTCGGCGTAGTGGAACCGATGTCTTGTGGCATAGGTGGCGATCTGTTTGCCATTGTCTGGGATGCCAAAACAAAAACGATCCATGGACTCAATGCGAGTGGTCGTGCGCCTCGTACTCTGACACTCGAGCATTGCCAAAAACTTGGCTTGACGACCATTCCATCGGACTCACCACTCAGCTGGACAGTACCAGGTTGTGTCTCAGGCTGGCAGGATCTACACCAACGGTTTGGCAAACTCCCTTGGCAGGATCTCTTCGCCAGCTCTATTCGTGAAGCCGAAGAGGGCTTTCCGGTTTCTCCTATCATCGCAGGGTATTGGAGCAACGCGCAAAACAAATTGTCAAAGTTTCCCACGTCAGCTGCCACCTTGCTAAACGATCAAGGCCAGCCACCCACGATTGGCGAAATCTTTCGCAATCCTAACTTAGCAGCTTCGTATCGATTGATAGCGCAGCAAGGAGCAGATGCTTTTTATCGAGGTTCCATTGCGGAAAGGATCGTTGCCTTCAGCAACTCCAATCAAGGCTACTTCTCAAGGCAAGACTTTGCAGAGCACAAGAACACTTGGGATCAACCTCTCTCTGTAGACTATCGTGGTTATCAGGTTTTCGAACTACCTCCCAATGGACAAGGCATCGCTGTCCTGGAAATGCTCCAAATCCTGAAGCAGCATGACATTGCTTCGCTTGGCTGGGGAACTCCAGAATATTTACACTTGCTGATCGAAGCCAAGAAGCTCGCGTATGCTGATCGAGCTCGATACTATGCTGATCCTCTGTTTGCCAAGGTACCGGTAACCGAATTGATTTCAGAAGAATATGCACGCAAACAGAATCAACGTATCAATCTACAAAAAGCTGCCACCGACATTCCCCCTGGAGATCCTCGACCTGGCCAAGCAGACACCGTATATCTGTGCGTGGTCGATAAAGATCGCAATTGCTGCTCCTTGATCCAGAGCAATTACCATGGATTCGGCAGTGGCATCGTGCCTGACGATGTTGGTTTTGCGATCCAGGATCGCGGATCATTGTTTAACCTAGATGCCGAACATCCAAATCGACTTGAACCAGGCAAACGACCCTTTCATACCATCATTCCTGCGCTTGTCATGAAGGACCATAGACCCGTATTGGTCTTCGGCTTAATGGGTGGAGATATGCAAGCGCAAGGGCATGCACAAATCCTGGTTAACTGGATCGACTTCGAAATGAACATACAGATGGCTGGCGACGCCGCTCGCATGAATCACGAAGGCAGCGCGACTCCGACGGGTATTGCTGGTGATAAGCATGGCGGGGAAGTCCAACTAGAACCAACATTCCCGCCTGCTACTCTCGACGCTTTACGCCAACGGGGACATGTGGTCCGTTCGGTGCGAGGATCTGGCTACGGTGGTTACCAAGCCATACACATCGATTGGGACCGCGGAATACTATCTGGTGCTACGGAGTCACGCAAAGATGGAATGGCGATAGGCTACTAGCAACTCGCCTCTGCTCAGCCATCAATTTGTCGTACTAAGCCGTGAGGCTTACACACCAGACTATAGAGTTCTGGTCGGCGATCAGCCATTCGATCGATGACATGCTTGCCGGGAACTCTTACAATCCTCTTGGTTCGTGAGCGACGCACATCGATATCACCTATCAGTACTTCTGGATTGGCATGTGGTGCATCAACAATTGGGTTTCCATTGGTATCACACAACCGACTGTAACCAATAAACTTGAAACCTCTCTCCTGCCCGATACGATCGACAGAGAAAAAGTAAACTGCATTCTCTAAGGCTCGTGCATTCGGGAGATACTTCGCAAAAGTATCTGCTCCAGGTGGCCAGTTGGTCGGCAACAAAATCAGATCCGCCCCAGATATCGCCATGACCCTGGAAGCTTCCGGAAAAGAACCGTCGTAGCAGATATGTATGCCAACTCGCAAACCGTTGATGTCGTATACTTCCCAACCTTCCGCACCGGGATCAACAAATCGATCCACCCCCAAGAATGGCAAGTGCACTTTGCGATAAACACCAACTAATCCCTTGGGGCCCACTAGTGCGCAGCTGTTGTAGAGCTTCTCACCTTCGGTTTCTAGGAATCCAAAGGCCACATACTGATCTTGCTCATGGCAAAGCTTGGCTAATGCGGCTACCGCTGGGCCATCTTTGGACTGTGCATAAGGTAAAGCTTCTTCACGACTCTCAAAGCAGTAACCTGTCAGCGCGCATTCTGGAAAGACAACTAAATCAGCCGTCGCCGCATTCGTTTCCCGCATCGCCTTCAGCATATTCTGCAAGTTCTGGTAGACATCCCCCAAAACAATATCCATCTGAATACCTGCGACTTTGTAAATATCTTTGCTCATGCTTGCTTAATTACCTGCAATTTACCTAAATCGATACAACAAACTCTTCTTGGCAAAGCGGCGGCAAGGACTGCTGCCTGAGCCAAAATCTTTAGCTCTCTGATCTTCGCTGACCTGCCCCAGACTTGCAAGGTATAAATAACCATCAACGACACACCTAAGCTGAATCGCTACAATAGGCAGGGGAGCAAATCTCCACAAAATTTCTTTTTTCCGTAGCCTGGCCAACAACAATGAGATTCTCTCAAACTCTAACCTATGCCATTCTCATCTTTTTACCCATTTATCATGGCTGCCAATCTCAGACCGAGCCACCTCAGAAGCCAATAAATAGCGCAGAAACAAATAGCACAGACAACACCTCTCCCCAATCAATGCCCGCCACTACCTCATCCGTAAAAGTCATCGAGAATACAGCGCAGAAGTGGGTACTCGAAATTCGCGATCCCGATGGTATCGGTCAAGCAACAGTTTCGATACCTAACCCAGGCTTGCCAGAGAAAATCATCTTAAATGTATACCTACGCGGACTGGAATCCTTTCGCATTACCTCCAAACAAACAACCTTTTCGCTCCAACTTCAATCTCACGGCGACTTAGCCGTTCTGGCTGAGTATGATGGAAAAACATTACCTGTCCAAGATGACCAGAAGCTGATAACAATCATGCCAGGTGAACGCAAACCAATGGTCATTCCATTAGCTGATGGCGAATACTTTCAAATTACCTTGCCAGACTACATCTCGATTGGCCCTGAACTGACCTTGGAGTGGGTCGACTTTTATCGCTGAGCTCTACCATTCGTTTCTCATTTTTTGCAAACGGCACTTGCTCATATGCAGAACTGGCGTGAAGAGATAATCGAGATCTTAGCGACATGTCGCCAAGCTTTCGTACCAAACGATCATAAACTACTGCAGCAATCAGCACGCCAAGCAGGCCTTGACCTGACCCAGATGTCGATTCGGATGAACGACCTCTATCGTGGTTACGTTCTTAAAATATATACCGAAGTAGTACGCGCTGATAATAAATGGAGCAAAATCGAAAAAGCCATTGGCGCTCTTATTATAGAACACTTCTGGGATCGATCCCTGCAAGACGCGGAATTAAAAACGGCTTGGCAAGGCTTGATGGTTGAATCGCAAAAACTATCCTGGAGCCAGCTTTTCAATCCTTTTCTGCGTTGCTCCGACCTTAGTCATCTCCGTAGCGATGTCTTTACTACAGGTATGCGTCTGGCAAATGTTATCGCCAAAGGTGATGGTGACTTACGTGAACCAGAAGCACAGCTCCTCCGCAAGCTCGAAAAGGAATTGCACTCCGCTCTCAATCTAGGCAAGCAGAAAGCCAACCTTAAAAAAGATGACTGGGAAGTCCTGGTGCCGATATCCGATCCTCCCGGCGCAACTTATGCACCTGCCAAGCCATACACACAACCAGCGGCACAGACTGTCTCACTAGAAACTGCCTTAAACCAACTCAACAATCTTATTGGTCTACAAGGGATCAAAAAACAAGTCGAAGAACTAACGCACTTTCTGCGTATGCAGCAACAACGACGCAATGCAGGCCTACCAGCTGGCCAACATAATTTGCACATGGTTTTCAAAGGTAATCCAGGGACTGGCAAAACATCGGTCGCTCGGATCCTTGCTGACATCCTGCGCGGCTTAGGTGTACTAAGTAAAGGACATCTTGTTGAGACAGACCGCAGTGGATTAGTAGCCGAATATGCAGGCCAAACTGCCACCAAGACTTCGAAGCGAATCGATGAAGCACTCGACGGCATTCTCTTTATCGATGAAGCCTACAGCCTTGTCGATTCAAAAAGCGACGACGCATATGGACGAGAAGCTTTACAAATCCTCCTGAAACGAATGGAAGATGATCGGGATCGCTTGGTAGTCATCCTAGCAGGCTACTGCAAACCGATTGACACTTTGCTGAAGAGCAATCCCGGTCTGACCTCACGAATCGGCATGGATCTTACTTTTGAAGATTACGATCCTCAGCAACTCCTGAGTATTTTCCAATTGCTCTGCCAGGAACATCACTACCATTGCTTGCCGCAAACGCGTGATGCGATGCGCGAAAAATTAGCTCGCCTTCACGCCCTGCGCAATGAACACTTTGGCAATGGTCGTGTTGTCCGTAATCTATTTGAAAAAACTATCCGCAAGATGGCGAGCCGCATCGCCCCTATCACACCTGTAACTCATGAGTTGCTAACACACATACAGCCTGAAGACTTGGCAGATTCATGAAGTAAAAACTGCTGAACCTCGCCTCTAGCGAACCGCAGCAATCACTCTGCCGACATGAGGCTACGACATCTAAGGCCTTACTAAAGCTTTGCCAAAAAAGAAAATCTCCTCGCACGTTCATCGTACGAGGAGACTTGGATAAGCAGACAGGTGACTTGACCTTAGGCTCAAGTGTATTTGATATATACCGTCTTGCGACGGAGATAATGCTCTAAACCATACTTACCGTCGTCGCCGCCGATTCCTGATTGCTTCCAACCGGTGTGATAGCCATGAATCGATTCGCCTGGTCCACGATTAACATACAACTCGCCCACTTCCAAATCACGAACAGCCCGCATGATGCGATTCATATCGTTGGTATATAAGTAGGCTGCTAAGCCATAGTGAGAATCGTTGGCATAGGCCAAACCTTCTTCGAAATCATCAAAAGGCATCACTGGAATGACTGGCCCAAAAATTTCCTGGTGCATAATGGACATGTCTTGTCGTACGCCCGTCAAAACGGTTGGCTGATACCAGTATCCCTTAGCAAAGTTGCCGCTGCGTTCGACAACATCTCCACCAACTGCAATCTGCGCTCCTTGGGCTATTGCCTCACGTACCGTACGTTGCACTTTATCGAGCTCGACACGATTGACCTTAGGCCCGATCTGCGTACCTTCCTCAAGCGGATTGCCCACTCGAATTTGTTTTACTTTTTGTACTAAACGATCAATGAATTGATCCGCGATTCGTCGATGCACATAGGTTCGCTCATTCGCGATACAAATCTGACCGCAGTTCAGAAACCGTGAGAAGATCGCAGTATCAACGGCAGCTTCTACGTCGCAGTCATCCATGACGATGAATGGTGCCTTTCCACCCATCTCCAAAGAAACAAAGGTCACATTCTCCGCTGCGACAGCCGCGATGCGCTTACCTGTTGGTACGCTTCCTGTGAAACTGATGACATCAGCCAATGGAGAGCGAATAAGATTTTCGCCCACGGTCTCCCCTGTCCCAGTGATCACATTACACACCCCTGGTGGCACGCCTGCCTCTTCAGCCAGCTTCATCAACTCCAGGGCTGTAATAGGCGTGTCTTCGTGTGGCTTAAGCACCAGCGAACAACCAGCGATCAGAGCAGGAGCAATCTTACGAATTGCAACCGCAAGTGGAAAATTCCACGCGATAATTCCAACCGCAACCCCTGCCGGCTGCGGCACAATCCAAAGCTGCTCGTTCGGCCGATCCGGCGAACAAATATCCCCTTCAATCCGACGATCAAACTCAGCATAGTACCGGAACCAACTATTGCCGAAATCTACTTCGCCGTATGCCTCCTTGAGCGGCTTGCCTACTTCCTGAGCTAGTAGCTTGGCAAACTTATCTCGATTCTGATCAACTAAATCTGCCCATTTCCGTAAAACCTTACCACGTTCAACTCCCGTCAGTCGCCCCCAGGTTCGCTGCGCTGTCTTAGCCGCCTGCATCGCATGATGCGCTTGCTCCTCTGTTGCGGCAGGAACTGTCGCAATAACCTGCTCAGTTGCAGGATTGAGCACCTCGATGCGATTGGGCGATGTTATCCATTGGCCATTGATGTACATAGCATAGTCTTGCATAGCGAGATTAACTCCGAGAGGCAGGTGCATGGACGAACGAAAACAATTGATCCATTAGCGATAGAATAACGAATAACCAAGCAGCTAAAAGATCCCTTGCGGATTTGACAGGAACTCAATGTCGAAGCGATTCCCACCCTACAATCTAATTCCACAAGACTGCCAGCCACCACAACCATCGAAGCCGACGTATTCAGCACTCACTCAATCGAATAAGAAGCTGGGCTCGAAGTTCACCAATCGCGATCTGAAATAATCAACTATGAATTCCGTAAGCCAGCTTCCGAGAGCAAAGACTCCAGCTTCTCTCTCAATTGCTCCATCTGATCGCTACTCCACTGTTGCCCGACATTGGCAACCACGTACAACGATACCCAACACAAAATGGCACATACTCCGATGACCAAACCCCATGCCCACTCACCTAGCATCCACTGCGAAAAACCTAGTACCACCCCGAAAAATGCGGTGAAGATAAATACCAAGTAAGCAATCCAGACCACCGTCCAAATATCCACACGTGGAGCAAAACGTCCATGCACCAACGTATGATTATCCACGTCCGACACGTAAAAAGATAAGTGCGGTGACCACAGGCGATGCTCACGTGAAGGGAGATGCAACTCCCCATACTCACCAAACATCAAAAACAAATCTTTATCAACCACTTGCTGCTGTAGTTGTTGCAACTTCTCAATGACCGTCGCGCGCGGATGATCGACAATCAAGTCAAACGTAGGACGAAGGCGATACCACACCATGGCCGAAGACCCATCACGAGAGAGGTTTTTAGGAATTTAGCTCTTCGAACTTTAGTATCACAGGATCTAACAAGGCTAAGGAATAAGAGGAATATCATCAGGGAATAGGAACGCGAATCTACCTCTGCCAATACGTAGTTTACCTGATTCGTTTATTAAGTTCCTACAGGCCAGCTTCGACTTTCGGCAAAATGAGATTTGCCAAACGGGCAATATTGCGCGCATCATCGATACCACGGTGATGAATACCGATCGGTTGCAACCCCTGCTGCTTCATCGCAGACATCAAGCCGCTGCGAGATTGCCCAAACACTCGGCTATATGCAGCCTTCAGGTTGATGTGTACGCCAAGCTTTCTAGGAAACGTGACCCCATGCCTTCGACACTCAAGCCTTAATTGCTCCAAATCGTAATTTCCCCATGAGCAAAGCGTGAATTCCGTATCGCTGATCCAAGAGACAAACTTCTCAAAAACCACTGGAAACAAGGGAGCATCGTCGACCTCCGCCTGGGCGATCTTGGTCAAGCGACAGCAAAAATCGCTCAATTGCGGCTCGTTCAGTGGGCGAACGAAACTCTGAAACTCTCGCTCAGCTTTGGTGACAGAACTCGGTAATTCAACAGCACCGATCTCGATAATCTCCATTCGCTCGGGCGTCTGATTTTCGCTCCAACACGTTGCCTCAAGATCCACCACAATGTAACGCATGCACAACTTTCCAGAGAAACCATAGCTTCAACTCAATCGCGAATCACACTAGCGATTCTTCACTGACACCAAAATCAACATCCTTTGCATTGCTCATCATTTCTTGATCTTACCTTTGCGGCTTACACGACTCTTCGCGACTACCTTTTTCGCTACTGGTTTCTTAGCCTTCGCTTGCTTAGCGTTCGACTTCTTAGCAACAGCCTTAGGCTTTTGTTCCGTTTTTTGCTGAGATTCGACCCTCGCTCGTTTTGTAGATTCGACAGTTTTCTTCGCCGGCCTCTTCACAGCCTTACCTTCACGCCCGCTATCCTTCACCACCTTCCCTGTCTGCAAACTGCTCTTCATAGAATGGGCTTTTTTCTTTTTGAGTCCGAACTTCGACTTTCCGCCCTGAGATGCTTCCTTCGATCGAACGCCAGCGCTCGAGGCTTCGCCTGAACTCAATCCCTGTCCCTGAACCTCCACTTCCTTGAGCACTTGAAAACGCTTAGCCACAAAGTCGTATGATGCGTTCGCCAAATGCCGCAGCACTTTCTTGTCGATGTCACTTAAACTCTTCACGTACAGACACGATTTCCCAACCTTATACTTACCGAGCTTGGATAGTAAATCGGCGCGATCTTCCAACGTGCACATGAGGTAGATGGATAGATTCTGCTTGCGAGGGGAGAAGCCGAGAATCATCCAATCCCCGGAGCGACCGCTAGAATAGACATATCGATAAAGCCCAAAGCCGACGATGCTAGTCCCCCACATCCTGGCTGGCGATCCCGACACTTCCTGCATCATTCGAACCAATTCCCAGCAGTCAGGTCGCAACTCGGACTCAACGACATTGTCGATGAAATCAGCCACTGACGCATCGGTTAGTTTGGTTTTCAATTCAGCCACTGTGCCTCACATCCTTTCACTCCAAAACCGAATTCAAAAATGATGAGGTGATTCTAGTGGTAGATGCAGCGCTGCCGCCACAATGTCCCCATGGCCACTGCAGTAGCCTTCAGCCTCACCCGAAGTTCGACCAAAGCATCGGGTGATGAGTGACCGAGGGCAGCAAGTTACTTCTCGGCAGCCAACTCAAGGACCTCGCCTCAAACCTGCGACCACACTGACGGGGGGATCAGAATGCGACGATTTCTTACTGAGACCGACTTGAGACGAGTGTGGCAGCGACCTCGATTCGACATCCGCCGCAAAACCCCTCCGAAATAAGTACTATCTTTAGGTAAATTCGACTCAAACCGGAGATCGGGGCCACGGTTTTTCGTGACGTTCGGTTTTGGGGTTGTCAACGTACCGAAATCAGCTAAATTCAACACTTCGTGTTAAAAGTGTTTAATTGTGTGACAGAGTGATTGTTTGGTGGGTACCTCGTCCAACGTGAACGCACGGGAACGTCGTTCGGTTCGGACCGGCCACCTCAGGGATTTGTTGACAAACCCATGGCGATAACGACAGAGCGCAAGCATAGCTTGGTAGAACAGTATCAGCACGCTAATGGAGACACAGGTTCTCCGGAAGTTCAGGTAGCCCTGCTGACCGAACGCATCAATGCGTTAACTGAGCATATGCGTACGCATTCGAAGGATTACTCGAGCCGCCGTGGTTTGCTGGCATTGGTCAGCAAGCGACGCCGATTGCTGGATTATCTTCGCCGCATCAATCCACAACGCTACTTGGACGTCATCGGCCGATTGTCGATCCGCAAGTAAGTTGCTGGAGTCAGCTAGTTCCTTGTTGTTGCTGCGAGTCTGAAACCGGTTTTGCCTCTTCTCTACTGCGACCGGTGAGACGTAGTACCAATGGTTTTGCTTTATGGAGTCGATCGACGAAGCAAAGCCGCTTGGATATAGATGTTTGCTTCTTTGCGTGGTGGTGTTTCTACAAAGCTGCCACGCCTCAGCGATTTCGTCCACCCAGGCAACGCTCGAATTTTCGACCGTTAAGGATGTCCTGTGAAGATTCGTGTAGAAAAGCAAATCGGGGATTTAGTACTTTCTTTTGAACTCGGACAACTCGCCAAGCAAGCTACTGCTTGCGTCATCGCCCAGTATGGCGAAACGATTGTCCTCAGTGCAGTCACGACCGGCCCATCCCGTCCCGGTACTGACTTTTTTCCGCTGACCTGCGATTACCGTGAACGACTGGCTGCCGCTGGAAAATTCCCCGGTGGTTTCATTAAACGTGAAGGTCGCCCTTCGATGAAGGAAACCCTCACCAGTCGCTTAATCGACCGCCCAATCCGACCTCACTTCCCAGCAGGTTTCCGCGACGAAGTGCAGGTTCAATGCATGGTGCTCTCGAGCGATATGCAAAACGATGCCGACGTCATCGCCATGAATGGTGCTGCTGCGGCCTTGTTTGTTAGCTCGCTTCCTTTCGAAGGCCCGATCGCTTCCGTGCGAGTTGGACGCGTTGAAGGTAAATTGATTGCCTTCCCAACCACGACTCAGCTTGAAGAAAGCGATCTCGATTTGGTGATGTCCGCCAATGAACGCGAAGTCGTCATGATCGAAGGCTTTGCGACCGAAATGCCAGAAGCCGAAATGATCGAGGCTTTGCAATTCGGACACAACATCATCCGTCAAGTGATCAGTCTGCAACGTGAGCTGTATGCTCAAGTGAAGCCACAAAAGATTGAATTCACTCCACCTTCTGACGGTGGATTGCAGGAAACGCTGAAGAATCGCTATTACAACGATTTCAAAGTCGCCAAACAGACAGAAGGCAAGCAAGCTCGCGCTGAAGCAGTTAAAAGTCTTAAGGCTCGTGCTATCGCTGAATTGATCCCTAATCCGACAGCTGCCGACGCCATCAATGCAGCCGTGTTTGCAACGGCTTGGCATGACCTAGAGGAAAAGGTAGTTCGAGATCTCATCCTGTCGGGCACACGTCCTGACGGTCGCGATCGCACCAGCTTGCGTCACATTGAATGCGAAACCGATTTACTACCTCGCACTCATGGTTCCGCTCTTTTCCAACGAGGCGAGACACAAGCCCTCGTCACTGTAGTCCTCGGCACATCACGTGACGAACAACGCGTGGAAGGCTTGGTGGAAGAATTCAGCAAGAAATTCATGCTGGACTACAACTTCCCTCCATTCTCCGTCGGTGAATGCAAACCGATCCGCGGACCAGGTCGTCGCGAAATCGGTCACGGTGCATTGGCTGAACGCAGCGTCGCTTCGGTACTACCATCACCAGAAGAATTCCCATATACCCTTCGCGTGATCAGTGACATTCTTGAATCCAACGGTAGCTCATCGATGGCTTCAGTTTGCGGTGCTACCTTAGGCTTGATGGCTGCTGGTGTTCCAATCAGCAATCCAGTCGCTGGTATCAGCATTGGCTTGGTTCGCGAATCCCATGACCAATGGGTTCTGCTAACAGATATTATCGGTGATGAAGATCACTACGGCGATATGGACTTTAAAGTCGCTGGCACACCAAACGGTATCACCGGTATCCAGCTCGACCTCAAGATCAATGGCATCAGCGATGAAATCATTCGAGCTGCTCTGAAGCAATCCCGAGAAGCACGCATCGAGATTTTGCGCAAGATGCTGACTTGCATCCCACGGCCTCGCATGGAGACTAGCCGTTTTGCTCCACGCCTCCTCCGCACCAAGATCGATGTCGACAAGATCGGTGCATTGATTGGTCCTGGCGGTAAGAACATCCGCTCCATCCAAGAAGATACCGGCGTCACCATCGACGTTGAGGATGATGGAACTGTAACCGTGGCTAGCTCGAACCAAGAAGCGGCTCGTGCTGCTATGGCTCGAGTGGAAGCGGTTACCGCCACAGTGCAGATCGGTAAGATCTACGATGGTACCGTTTCCAGCATCCGTGACTTCGGAGCGTTCGTGGAAATCATTCCAGGCCGCGACGGACTCTGCCATATCTCTGAACTATCGCACGGCTATATCGCTAGCGTCGACTCAGTGGTTAAGGTAGGCGACTCGATGAAAGTACTGGTCATCGACATCGATGAACAGAACCGAGTCAAACTCAGCCGCCGGCGAGCACTCGAAGAATTAGGTGTCGAAGATGATTTCGCCACAGCCACTCCACCAGAAGAAGGTGAAGAAGGTGGGGAATTCGATGATTCCAACGGCGGTGGCGGTCACCGTGGTGGTGGACATCGTGGCGGCGGCGGCCATCGAGGTGGTGGACATCGTGGCGGCGGACGCCGTGGCGGTGGCGGACGTGGACGCTAGTCAGCACAGACTATAAAATCGCAACCTACAAAAAGTAACTAGAGATCTGCTGAGCCAAAATGGTGCTCAGCAGATCTCATTTCTTTTATACTTATTGTACAATACATTGGTCGTAGTCACTTTGGACGTTTATCACTCTCCAGGATCTGCCCTATGGCAACATCTCGCACTGATCCTGAATCCGATTCCGAAGATGAAATCCGTCGCCAGTATCATGAGCTGGCCGAACTGGCTGGCTCGCTGGCACATGAAAT
>JAUMAI010000121.1:0-1022 GCA_032116775.1 Pirellula sp.
GGCTGACATCGCGGCGGAGGCCTCGATCGCGCTCGAGGTGTCCGAGCAGATCGCCCTGCTCGATCGTCGGATCCACGATCTCTACGTCGAAGCCGACCCTGACGGGTATCTGGCCAAGCTTCGCAGCAAAGTCACGGCTAGGTCTTTTGACCTCGCAGGCGTTCACAAGCGCGGCGGCGAGTACGTCGAGCGCGAGCTAGCGGCGGCTGTGGATACGAGTTTCGATAAACTGCCACTCCCACACCGCCCGTTCGATGATAAAGCTCTGCCGCAGGAATATCTCCTTCGCAACAGCCCCCAAAAATTGCAGTACGCTCAGCAGTTTGGGGCGAGCCAGCAATCGGAGGAAGCTGTAACGCGCGGCTTACGTTGGCTTGCCAGTGCACAGTTAACAGATGGTTCATGGAGTTCGGTAGCGACGGGTGCGGGACGTGAGACACGCACCGTTGGTAGCGCGGTCTATCAGGGGATCGGTCGAAATGCGGACACAGGTATCACTGGTTTGGCATTACTTGCGTTTCTTAGCGCTGGCCATACCCATGTGCAAGGCGAATATGCTGCACAAGTGCGACGAGGACTAGAGTACCTAGTTGCTCAACAAATGGTGAGTGGCGACCTCTCAGGTAGACGACAGCAGAGCAATTTACCAGCTGACTTGTTTTCTCGAATGTATTGTCACGGTATCGCTGCCTTTGCACTCGGGGAAGCGTATGCGATGACAGGCGATCCAAGTTTGATTCAACCTGTGACACTGGCAGCTGGTTTCACGATCAAGTGCCAAGATCCAACCACCGGCGGATGGCGCTATGTGGCGCAGGATAAGGGAGATTTGAGTCAATTTGGATGGCAGGCTTTAGCTCTTCGCAGCGTGCATCATGGGGGCATCGAGATCCCGAAGAACACATGGGATAACATGCAAAGATTTTTGCACAGTGTGTCCGGAGGGAAGTCGGGAGGTCTGGGAAAATATCGTGAACAGGAATCTCCCACGACGACTATGACCGCCGAGAAGCTCGCTTGCC